>NZ_NBCN01000022.1:0-139225 GCF_002099185.1 Streptomyces sp. CB03238
CGAGCAGGTGGGGGTGGGGGCCGGGTCCGTGGGAGTGGGGGTGGGGCTCGGGGTCGGCGTTGGGGTCGGCGTTGGGGTGGGGGACGGTGTGGGGCTTGGGGTCGGGGCCGGGGACGGTGTACCGGGGGACGGCGTCGGGCGCACCGGCGGGCGGGGGACGGCCGGCGGGCGGGTGGAGGGCTGCGGGCCCACCACGATGCCGCCGCCTCCGCCCGCGTCGGGGCTCGGCTTGGGCTTGGGATGGGGATGGGGCTTCGGCTTGGGCTTGGGCGTGGGCTTGGCGTTCGACTCCGTACCCTTGCCGTCGGCACTGCCCGCCCCGGGGCTCACCGGGAGCACGCCCGTGCTGTCCGGCACGGGATGCGCCCCGCGCTGGTAGAAGGCCAGCCAGGACAGCACGGTCCGCAGGTAGGCGTCCGAGTGGTTGTAGCTGAGGACCGCCCGGTCCAGGTCGGCCTTGACCGTGAGCGTCCGCTCCCCCGCGCACAGGTAGTGCCCGGCGGCCAGGGCGGCGTCGTACACGTTGTTCGGGTCCCGCCTTCCGTCGCCGTTACCGTCCGCGCGCCAGCGGGCCCACGTCGACGGGATGAACTGCATGGGGCCGACCGCCCGGTCGTACACCGTGTCCCCGTCGTACGCGCCGCCGTCCGTGTCCGTGATCCGGGCGAACCCGGCTCCGTCGAGCACCGGCCCGAGGATCGGCGTCGGCGTGGTGCCGTAGGCGTCCACGCGCCCGCCGCGCGCCTGACCCGACTCGACCTTGCCGATCGCCGCGAGCAGCTGCCACGGCAGCCGGCAGCCAGGGTCGGTACGGGCGACGGCGGCCTCGGCCCGCCGGTAGGCGGCGAGGACGGTGGCGGGTATCCCGGCGTGGGCGGCGATCCGCCCGGCCAGGGGGCCGCCGCCGGGCCGGGGCGCGACGGGCGGACCGGACGGCGCGGGCGAGGTGAGCGGGGGCAGCTCCGTGTGGTACGCGTCGTCGTTCGGCGGCTGCGATGCGGTCCGCCCACGGTCGTCCGCCACCGGCTCCTCCGCGGCCGGACCGCCCGCGACCGGTTGCGGCGGACCGACGACCCCCGGCGCCTGCGACGCCGTGAGCGCGGCCATCGCGGCGACGGCCGCCGCCGTTCCGGTGAGTCGACGGCGCACCCTCATGAGCCCGCCCCCAGCGTGTCGATGGCGGCGATACGCCAGGCGTTGTCCTTCCGTACCGCCTCCACCACGAACATGGCGGCGCCGTACGTCGTCCCGTCCTTCTTGGCCGCCGTACGGGTGTTGTTCTGGTCCGCGTAGATCAGCACGCGTGCCCGGTCGCCGTCGATCAGCTCCACGCCGCTCTCGGTGACGGTGGTGGTGAGGACGAGCTTCTGCTTCGCGGCCTGTTCCCGCACCGGGGCCAGCATCGCGCGGTGCTGCTCGACCGCCTTGCCGGTCAGGTGCGTGCGTACCGCCTTGTCGGCGGTGGCGGCGGCGGCGTAGTCGTACGAGAAGAGCTCGTTCACCGCCTTGGTGACCTGGCCCTTGACCTCGCTGGTGCGGGCGATGTCGGTGAGGGCGGCGTTGCGGGCGGCGGGCGTGTCGCGCAGGGCGGCCGCCTCCCCGGTGGCCCAGGCCGCGAAACCGCCCAGGATGACGGTGAGGACGCCCAGTACGGCGGTCAGGGTGGGCAGGGCGGGCAGTCTGCGGCGCCGAGCCCGGGGCGGTTCGGGCTCGGCGCGCGGCGGAGGTGTGGCCGTGCGCGGGTGCGTCGCCTGCACGGTCGCCAGGCGGCGTTGCCGGTTCACGAGGTGACGGGTCGTCGACATGGTGCTGGGGTCCTCTCAGTCGGCGGCGGACGCGGTGGTGCCGACCGGTGCCTGGCCGAGGGCGCTGAGTTTCCAGCCCTCGGGGGTACGGGTGAGCTCGCCGAGCATCCGGCTCTCCTTCGCGGCGGGCGTGCCCTTGGGCGGGGTCACCGTGATGCGGAGGGCGACCATCACACGCGCCCGCCCCGCCCGCGTGTCCAGCTCGGTGACCGCGCCGGACAGCACCTTCGCGCTGGTCACCGTCTTCGCCTGCTGGATCTGCCGCTCGAACTGCGGCCGGCCGGCCGTGAGCTGGGCCAGCAGGTCGCCGGTGGCGGAGTCCTGCCAGGTGTCCAGTCCGCGTCGCAGGTCGCGGTGGTCGAGCGTGTTCATGTTCTGCACGGCCTGCCGGCCCGCGTCCAGCACCTCATCGCGGGTGGTGGCGTACGCGGTGGATTCGTCGTGCGCCGCCGTGTACCAGGACCAGCCGCCCCAGCCCGCGCCGCCGGCCGCGAGCAGGGCCAGTGCGGCCGCCGCCGTGAGGAGCGGGTTGCGTGCCGGTGCGTTCCATTTCGTCGTGCGGGCCATCGGTGCGGTGCCCCCTATCGCGATCGGATGTCGACGATCCGCCAGCCGCCCTCCCGCCGCTCCGCGGTGACGGAGAGCTGCGCGGCGACCGTGGTGGCGGGTTTACCGGCGCGCTGCGCAACCTGGTCGAGGAAGACCAGGAGGTGCGCGCCGTGGTCGTCGAGCCGGGTCACCCCGGCGCGTACGACATGGGTGGTGAGCGTCAGCCTCTGCTGCGCCGCCCGTTGCTCGACCTGGCCGAACAGGGTCTCGTACTGCCGGGCCGCCTTCCCCGCGAGGAGGCGGCGCGCCGCCTGCCGCGTCGCGGTGGTGTCCTCGGGGCCGTACGAGAAGACGTGGCGGAGCGCCCCGCTGACCTCGCCCACGACCCGGGCGGTGGCCTCGGTGTCGGTCAGCGCCCGGTTCCGCAGGGCGGGCGCGTCCGTCAACTGCTGCGTACGGAGGAGGAGTCCGGCCGTGCAAGCGAGCAGTGCGAGCAGCACCAGCGAGACGAGCACACTCGCCATGGCGGTCCAGGGCGTGCTCACCCTGTGCCCTCCCTTCATGGTCCGGCCACCGGTACGGCGCTGAGGGCGGTGATCTTCCAGCCGTCGCCGGTACGGGCGAGGCCGGCTTCCAGACGCTTGCGGTCCGTGCCGGCGGGCCGGCCGTCGCCGGGCGTGGTCTCCACCCGTACGGTCGCGATGAGCTCCGCCGTACCGGCCCGGACGTCCAGGGCGGTGAGGGCGGCGTCCGTCACGGTGGCGCGGGCGGACGCGGTCCCTGTGAGCCCGGCGTCCACGCTGCTGAGCCGGGCGACGTGCCGGCGCCCGGCGTCGAGCGCGCTGTCCCTGGCTTCGGCGTACGCGCGGGTCTCGTCACCCGCCGCCCGGGCGTACGACCAGCCGGCGAGGCCGCACAGCAGCGCCGCCACGGCAACGGCCGCCACGACGACGGCCGGCCCGGGTCCGTACCGCCGCCTCATCGCCCGCGCCCCGGTGCCGTCGCCGGTGCCGTCGCCGGGGGCGTCGCCGGGGGCGGCAGCGGGCCGCCGCGGGGTGCGTTGGCGGAGCCGCGCACATTGATGCCGCTCGACGGTGGTGATGTGCACCGGGCCTTGGTGTTGAGGGCCGGTGGGGAGGACAGGTCGAGGCCGTTGCGGTACGTCGTCCCCCCGTACCCCGCCGTGCACGGCAGCGGCTCGAAGAAGGTGACCGACATGCCGAGGTCGACACCCCGGGGCGTCACGGCGGTCGACCCGGCGGCGACGAGCGCGGGCATCCTCACCAGGAACTCCGCCATGCCGCGCTGCCGGGTCACCGCCACTTCCGATGTGGTGAGCAGGTTGGCCAGCACGACACCGAACCCGGGGTCGAGGTCGCGCAGCAGTGCACTGACCTGGCCGGCCGCGTCCGGGGCCGCGGCGATCAGCCTGCGCAGGTCGGTGTCGGAGCTCTTGAGCCGCGCGGCCAGCTCCTTGGCGCCGGAGGCGAACGAGATGAGCGCCTCGCCCTCCTCCGCCTGGGTCCGCAGCACCGTCTCGCCGTCGGTGATCAGGCGGGTGGTGGCGGGCAGCGCCCGGTCGGCGGCCCGTACGAAGTCGTTGCCGCCGTCCATCAGCGCCTGGAGGTCGTCGCCTCGCCCGTTCAGCGCCGTACCGAACTCGTCGACGACCGTGCGCAGCGACTCCAGGTCGATGGAGGACGCCAGCGAACTCACCCCGCTCAGTACGGTGGTGACGGGCGCGGGTGCCCGGGTGTCGGCGCGGGCGATGACCGAGCCGTCGCGCAGGTACGGTCCGGTGTCGGAGACCGGGCGGAGGTCGATGTACTGCTCGCCGACGGCGGAGAGGTTGGCGACGACGGCTTCGAGGTCGACGGGGATCGCGGGCGCCGAGTCCTTGATGCGCAGCTCTGCCTCGACCCCGTCGTCGGTGAGCCGGAGGGTGCCGACACGGCCGACCGAGACCCCGCGGTAGGTGACGTTGGAGTGGGTGAACAGCCCGCCGGTGGAGTCGAGTCGGACGCGTACGGTGTAGTGGTCGCGCAGGCCGACGAGGTGGCCGACGTCCGCGTACCGCACTCCGACGAAGCCGAGGACGAGGACGCCGATGAGGAGGAAGGCGAGGTTCTTCAGCCGGGTGGCGAGGGTGAGCATCAGTTCCTCCCGGCGGACGGCAGGGGCAGGGGAAGGGGAAGGGGCGGCCCGGTCTTCGAGGCCGGAGGGGCGTCGTCCGGCGGCGTGAGCGCCGGGATGATCTGCGTCCCGGGGGCGGCGGTCACGTCCAGGTAGACGTTGAGGTAGTCGCCCTTGACGCCGCGCAGCACCTCGTCCGTGAAGGGGTAGGTGAGCAGCACCTGGAGCGAGTCGGGCAGGGCCTTGCCGGAGTCGGCGAGCGCCTGGAGGGTGGGGCCGAGGGCTTTGAGGTCGGCGATCAGGTCGGCCTTGCTCCGGTTGACGGTGTCGACGGCGACGCCGGACAGCGCGTCGAGGGCGCGGAGCATGGTGAGGAGCGAGGCGCGCTGCTTCTCCAGGACCTTGAGGCCGGGGCTGAGGCCGGTGAGGACCTTGTCGACGTCCCGTTCGCGGGTGGCGAGGGTGGCGGTGAGCCGGTTGACGCCGTCGAGGGCGGCGGTGATGTCGCTCTTGTTGCTGTCGAGGCTGCCGACCAGGGTGTTGAGCCGCTTCAGCAGGGAGCGGACCTCGGTCTCGTTGCCGCGCAGGGCCGTGCCGAGTTCGGTGGTGATGGTACGGATCTGCTGGATGCCGCCGCCGTTGAGGAGCATCGACAGGGCGCCGAAGACCTCCTCGACCTCGGGGTTGCGGTTGGTGCGGCTCATGGGGATGCGAGCGCCGTCGGTGAGGGTGCCGTGGCTCTTGGGGGGTGCGGTGAGCTGGATGTACTTCTCGCCGAGCAGGCTGGACTGTTCGAGGTGGGCATAGGCATTCGCGGGGAGTGTCACATCGCCGTTGACCCGCATGGTGACGGTGGCGGACCAGTCGGCCCGGTCGAGGGAGATACGCGTGACCCGGCCGACGGCGACGTCGTTGACCTTGACCGCGGACTGGGGGACGAGGCTGAGGACATCGGCGAACTCGGCGGTGATCTCGTACGGGTGGTCGCCGAGGTCGGCGCCGCCGGGCAGCGGTAACTGCTCGATACCGGACAGCTCCAGGGCTCTTGTCGGTACGTCGCAGCTCGCGACGGTGGCCGAGAAGCCGACGGCCAGGGCGAGCGCGGCGGCGATGCCGGTCGTGGTGGCGGCGGTACGGGAGGGCCGGTTCACCGTGCGGTCCCCTTCCCGGGTATCCCGTACACGGGTATCCCGTACACGGGTGCCCCGTACACGGGTGTCCCGTACACCGTGCCGACGGCGGGCAGCGGGAGGGCGGGCAGGGCCTTGCGGCGGGCCGCGTCGACGGGGACCAGACCGTTCGGAAGGCCTGGGGTTCCGGGCCCGTAGCTGAGCTCGTTGATGTTCGTGCGGCCGTTGAGGGTGCGGTGGACCGGGTCGTACGCGTTGAGGGCGTTGCCGGCGGCGAGCGGCGCGGTGTCGAGCATCTCGGCGAGCGAGGCGCGCTGGTCGGCGAGGGTCTGTGTGAGGGGGACGAGCAGGTCGACGTTCTTCTTCAGCCCGGCGCGGTGGGTCTCGATGAAGCTCTTGACCTGGGCGAGGGCCGTGCCCAGCTCCTTGAGGGCCGCCGCCAGGTTCTCCTTGTCCTCGGCGAGGAAGCCGGTGACGGTGGCGAGCTGCTGCTCGGCCTTGCGGACGTCGCCGTCGTTGTTCTTCAGCATGGTGGTGAAGGACTGCAGGTGGGTGAGGGTGTCGAAGAGGTCGCCGCTGCTCGCGTCGAGGGTCTTGGCGGCCTTGCCGAACTGCTCGATGGAGTCGCCGATGGCCTTGCCGTTGCCCTTGAGGTTGGCGGCGCCGGTGTCGAACAGGCCGGCCAGGGCGCCGTCGGCGTTGGCGCCGTTCGGGCCGAGGGCCTCGCTGAGTTCGGTGATGGACGCGTACAGCTGGTCGACCTCCAGGGGTGTGGCGTTGCGGGCGGCGGGCAGGACGGCGCCTTCCCGGATCTCGGGGCCGCCCGTGTAGGCGGGGGCGAGCTGGATGTAGCGGTCGGCGACGACGCTGGGCGCGACGACGACGGCGTGGGCGTCGGCGGGGACGCGGACGCCTTCGTCGATCAGCAGGGTGACCTCGACTTCCTTGCCCCGGGGGCGTACGGAGGCGACGGTGCCGGCCTTCACCCCGAGGATCCGCAGGTCGGAGCCCTCGTACACGCCGGTGGCGCGGTCGAAGCGGGCGGTGATGCGGGTGGCTTCGGACGCGTCGAGGGCCGTGATGCCACAGGCCGCGGCGACGGCCACGACGGCGAGCCCTGCCGTGATGCCGAGGGCGCGTCGGAGGTTCACCGGGCACCGCCTCCTGTCGGCTTGGGCGGCATGCACCCGGTGGCCGGGGGCGTACCGGGGTCCAGGTAGTTCCTGGGGACGAGACCGCAGACGTAGGTGTCGAACCAGCGGCCGTTGCCGAGGGTGTTGCCGACGAGCCGGTAGTACGGGCCGGCCAGCGCGAGGGTCCGGTCGAGGCTGTCGCGGTTCTTCAGCAGGACGCCGGTGACGCGGCCGAGCGCGTTCAGGGTGGGCCCGAGCTGCCGGCTGTTGTCCTGGACGAGGCCGGTGAGCTGGGTGCCGAGGTTCCTGGCGCCGGTGAGCAGCTGGTGGATGGCGTCGCGGCGGGCCTGGAGCTCGCCGAGGAGCAGGGTGCCGTCCCCCAGGAGGGTTTCGAAGCTGCTGTTCTTGCCCGCCAGGGTCCTGGTCAGCTGCTTGCTGCCCTTGAGGAGTTCGGCGAGCTGCGCGTCGCGCGACGAGACCGACTTGGAGAGCGCGGACAGGCCGGTGGCGGCGCTGCGCACATCGGGCGGGGAGTGGGCGAAGGTGGCGGAGATGGCCTCGAAGCTCTTGGCGAGCGCCTGCGTGTCGATGGCGTCGATGGTGTCGCCGAGACCGGTGAGGGCCTGAGTGACGTCGTACGGGGAGGTGGTGCGGGAGGCGGGGATGCGTGCGGCGGGGTTCTGGGCGTGGGTGCCGAGGGGGTCGACGGCCAGGTACTTCTCGCCGAGCAGGGTCTTGATGGCGATGGCGGCGGTGCTGGAGTCGCCGATCCAGGTCGTGTCGTCGACCTCGAAGCTCACCTTGACCTTGGCCCCGTCCAGCCCGATGCCGGTGACTTCGCCGACCTTGACGCCGGCGATGCGTACCTCGTCGCCCTCGTCGAGTCCGGCGGCTTCGGTGAAGTCGGCGGTGTAGGTGGTGCCGCCGCCGGCCAGGGCGTCGACCTTGTACGCGCCGAGGGCGAGGAGGGCGAGCAGGAGCAGGCCGACGATGCCGACGGCGACGGGATTGCGCTCCCGTACGGGTGTGATGCGTTGTACGCGCGGGAGTCTCATGCGCGGCACCTCGGTTCGGTGATCGTGATGCCGGTGGGCGGCCTGGAGCCGTCGTCGGTGGTGACGCCGGTCACCGTGGCCTCGCACAGGTAGAGGTTGAGCCACGATCCGTACGAGGCGAGGCGTCCGATCGCCCGCATCTTGGCGGGGGACGTGTGAAGGAAGTTCTCGATCTGCGCGGTGCTGTCCGCGAGCTGCCCGGACAGGCGGCCGAGGTGGCGGATGTCGGCCTTGAGCGGGGCGCGTCCGTCCTCCAGGAGCCCGGCGGTGACAGTGGTGAGCGAGCCCATGGCGGTGATGGCCTCGCCGAGCGGTTCCCGGTCCCCGGCGAAGCCGCTGACGAGCCGCTGGAGGGTGACGACGAGGTCGTTGAAGCCCGCCTCGCGGTCGTTGACCGTCTTCAGCACCGTATTGAGGTTCTTGATGACTTCCCCGATGACCTTGTCCTTGCCGGCGACGGTGGTGGTGAGCGACCCGACGTGCTCGAGGAGGGAGTCGACGGTACCGCCCTCGCCCTGGAGGACCTGGACGATCGATCCGGCCAGGCTGTTGACCTCGGCCGGGGAGAGGCCCTGGAAGAGCGGCTGGAAGCCGTTGAAGAGCTGGGTGAGGTCGAGCGCGGGGGTGGTGCGTCCGACCGGGATGACCGCACCGGCGGGCAGCGTCCGGCCGACCGGGCCGCTGCCGCGGTCGAGGTCGATGTAGCGCTGGCCGACCATGTTGAGGTACTTGATCGACGCGGTCGCCGAGGCGGGCAGGGCGCGGCCCTTCCGGACCGCGAAGGCGACTTCGGCGAGCCGGCGGTCGGCGACCCTGACGGACTCGACCTGACCGACCTTCACCCCGGCGATACGGACGCTGTCGCCCTCGACGAGGCCGGTGGCGTCGGTGAAGCGGGCCTTGTACGTGACGGTGTCGCCGACGCCCTTGTTGGCGACGGAGAACGCCAGGACGGTGGTGGCGAGAACGGTCACCACGACGAAGACGAGCGATTTGGTGAGCGGTCCGGCGAGGGAGCGGCGCTTCACTTGAGGGTCACCTCCGTTCCGCGGAAGACGGGGCCCGTCAGGACGGTGCTCCAGTCCGGCAGGGACTGGGGGGCGGTCTTCAGGCCCGGGGCGATCAGTTCGTTGACGAGCCGGTTCTCCTGGGGCGAGTTGGGCAGGCCGAGCCCGGCCTGGTCCGGGGCCGTGGGGGCGGGTTTTCCGGTGTACGGGACGGCGTAGCAGTGGGGCCCGCCGGTCGCGTCGTACACGGGCCGGTCCTTGCCCGGGAAGTACTGGCCGAGAGAGGGGACGGTCCGGACGTTCACATGGAGGCCGGGTTCGTCGGTGCCCTTGCCGAGCGCCTTGTCCATGGCGGGGACGAACCCGGCGAGGGTGCGCAGGGTGCAGGGGAAGGAGGAGGAGTGGCGGGCGAGGAGTTCCAGGGTGGGGCGGGAAACGGCGGACAGCCGGATGATGTTGTGCCGGTTGTTCCGGAGGAACGCCGTCAGGTCCTGGGCGGAGGCGGTGGTGGCGCCGTACAGGCTCGCGAGCCGGGCTTGTTGGTCGGCGATGGTGCCGCTGGTGGTGGTGAAGTCGGTGAGGGCGTCGAGTACGTCGGGGGCGGCGTCGCCGTACACGCGGCTGACCTCGACGAGGTGGGTGATGTCGCGGTTGAGGGCGGGCAGGTGGGGGTTGAGCCGCTTCAGGTGCGCTTCGAGGGTGACGAGGGTGCGGCCGAGCTGCTCGCCCCTGCCTTGGAGGGCCTGGGCGACGGCGGTGAGGGTGGCGGACAGCTTCTCGGGCTTGACGGCGGTGAGCAGCGGGAGCAACTGGTCGAGGACCTCTTCCAGTTCGATGGCGTTGGTGGAGCGGTCCTGTGGGATGGTCGCGCCGGCGGTGAGGGTGCGGGGGGACGGGTTGGCGGTGGGCGGTACGAGGGCGACGAACCGTTCGCCGAAGAGCGTGGTGGGCAGCATCTGCGCGGTGACGTCGGCCGGGACGCGGTCGAGGTGGCGGGGGTCGATGGCGAGGGTGAGGCGGGCCCCGGTGCCGTCGGCGCGGATGTCGCGGACCTCGCCGATGACGACGCCGCGCAGCTTCACCTCCGCGCCGCGGTGCATCTCGTTGCCGGCGCTGGTGGTGAGGACGGTGATCGTGGCGTCGCGCGTGAACTCCTTGTCGTACACCGCCACCGACAGCCATACGAGGAGGACGGGCACGAGCAGGAACACGACCCCGGCGAGGCGTCTGCGGAGCTTGTTCGCGGTCATCCGGCCACCTTCACGGTCGTCGTGGCGCCCCAGATCGCGAGCGAGAGGAAGAAGTCGGTCACGCTGATCAGCACGATGGCGTTGCGCACGGAACGGCCGACGGCGACGCCGACACCGGCCGGGCCGCCGGTGGCGCGGAAGCCGTAGTAGCAGTGGGCGAGGATCACCAGCACGCTGAAGATCAGCACTTTGAGGATGGAGAGCAGGACGTCGTCCGGCGAGAGGAAGAGCGTGAAGTAGTGGTCGTACGTGCCCGCCGACTGGCCGTTGAACAGGACGGTGACCGTGCGGGAGGCGGCGTACGAGGAGAGCAGCCCGATCGCGTAGAGCGGGATGATCGCGACGACGCCCGCGACGATGCGGGTGGTGACGAGGTACGGCAGGGAGCGCACGCCCATCGCCTCGAGGGCGTCGACCTCCTCGTTGATGCGCATGGCGCCGAGCTGGGCGGTGAACCCGGCGCCGACGGTGGCGGAGAGGGCGAGACCGGCGACGAGCGGGGCGATCTCACGGGTGTTGAAGTAGGCGGAGATGAAGCCGGTGAACGCCGCCGTGCCGATCTGGTTGAGCGCGGCGTAGCCCTGGAGGCCGACGACGGTGCCGGTGAACAGGGTCATGGCGATCATCACGCCGATGGTGCCGCCGATGACTCCGAGGCCGCCGCTGCCGAAGGCGACCTCGGCGAGCAGGCGTTGCACCTCCCGGGAGTAGCGGCGCAGTGTGCGGGGGATCCACGCGACGGCCTTGACGTAGAAGATGAGCTGATCGCCGGAGCGGTCGAGCCAGGCGAGCGGGGAAGCCATCGTCACGCCCCCTTCGCGGGGACGATCTGGAGGTAGATCGCGGTGAGGACCATGTTGACGAAGAAGAGGAGGAGGAAGGTGATGACGACGGACTGGTTGACGGCGTCGCCGACCCCCTTGGGGCCGCTGCGAGGGTTGAGGCCGCGGTGGGCGGCGACGATGCCGGCGAGGAAACCGAAGATCAGCGCCTTGATCTCGCTGATCCAGAGGTCGGGGAGCTGGGCGAGGGCGGAGAAACTGGCGAGGTAGGCGCCGGGGGTGCCGTCCTGCATGATCACGTTGAAGAAGTAGCCACCGAGGGTTCCGACGACGGACACCATGCCGTTGAGGAGGACGGCGACGAGCATGGTGGCGAGGACCCGCGGGACGACGAGGCGCTGGATGGGCGAGACGCCCATGACCTCCATGGCGTCCAGCTCCTCGCGGATCTTGCGGGAGCCGAGGTCGGCGCAGATGGCGGAGCCGCCGGCGCCGGCGATCAGCAGGGCGACGATCAGCGGGCTGGCCTGCTGGATGACGGCCAGGACACTCGCCCCGCCGGTGAACGACTGGGCGCCGAGCTGCTGCGTGAGCGAGCCGACCTGGAGGGCGATGACCGCGCCGAACGGGATGGAGACGAGTGCTGCGGGCAGGATCGTGACGCTCGCGACGAACCAGAACTGCTCGATGAACTCGCGGAGTTGGAACGGCCGCCGGAACATGTCGCGCGCGACGGTGACGGCGAGGGCGAACAGCCGCCCGCTCTCCCGCAACGGCGCGAGCACCCGCGCGGGCGGCCGGTAGGCGACGCCGCGTGCGCCGGAACCGCTGCCGGAGCGGTGCCCCGCGGGCGGCCGGTGCGCGGCGCCGGAGCCGGCGCCACTGCCGGAGCCGGGGCCGCTGCCGGAGCCGGGGCCGCTGCCGGTGTCGGGGCCGCTGCCGGTGCAGTGCCCTGCGAGCGGCTGGTGCGGGACCCCGGAGCCAGTGCCGGTGCCGGTGCAGGTGCCGGTGCGGTGACCCGCGCTCGCCGGTGCGTCCGGCTCCGGGCTCGCGTTCACGTCAGCTTGGCCGCCCGCGTGGGCGGGGGCGGTGACCGCGTCCGCCTGCGTGTGGGGCCGCCCGGGGGGCGGGCCCGCGGCGGTATACGCGGCATCCGGGGCGGCCCCCGCGGTGGGGCGGGGGTGGGCGTCCGCGGGCGGGAGGGGGCGCGGGACGGTGCCTGACGACGCGGCCCCGGGCGGTGCGCCAGGGTCCCTGGTCGCCGCGTTCTCGGGCGCCGGGCCCCGGGCGTCGGCCCGGGGCGGATCCGTGTCCGGCAGGGGGAGCGACGGGTCCGCGGGCGTTGCCGGGCGGCCTGGAGGCCGGCCTTCGGGCGGCGGGGCCGGGGCGGCGGCCGGATCGCGCGGCCGGGCCGGGGTCATGAGGCGGCACCACCGAGTGTGCCGGCGGGGGCGTAGCTCTGCAGGATCGCCGTCCGGGCGGCTTCCGGCAGGCGGGGCAGCATGCCGAGGACCCGTTCGCGGCGGCGCAGGACGGCCGCGCGGCGCGGCATGCCGGGCGAGGGTTCCAGCTGGGGCGCCAGCGCACGCGGCGGCGCGTACGAGGCGGCTGTGCGCTGCTCACGCGCCAGCGTCGCCGCGTCCTTCTCCTCCGACATGCCGATGGGGCCTTCGCGCCGCCCGCTGAGGAATTGCGCGACGACCGGCTCGTCACTGGTGAGCAGGACCTCACGCGGCCCGAACGTGACGAGATTGCGCCGGAACAGCATTCCCATGTTGTCCGGCACCGTCGCCGCGATGTCGAGGTTGTGGGTGACGATGAGCATCGTGGCATCGATCTGCGCATTGAGGTCGATCAGCAGCTGCGACAGATAAGCGGTACGGACCGGGTCCAGACCGGAATCGGGTTCGTCACAGAGGATGATCTGCGGGTCGAGTACGAGTGCGCGCGCGAGCCCGGCGCGCTTGCGCATGCCGCCGGATATCTCGCCGGGCAGTTTCTCCTCGGCGCCGACGAGTCCGACCATCTCCATCCGCTCCATGACGATGCGGCGGATCTCCGGCTCCTTCTTGCGGGTGTGCTCGCGCAGCGGAAAGGCGATGTTGTCGAACAGCGACATCGAGCCGAAGAGGGCCCCGTCCTGGAACATCAGCCCGAACAGCTTCCGCGTCTCGTAGATGTCGCGTTCGGAACTGTTGACCATGTCGACGCCGTTGATGAGGACGCGTCCGCGCTCGGGTTTCAGCAGCCCGATGATGGATTTCAGGAATACGGTCTTTCCGGTGCCGGAAGGCCCGAGCATGACGCTGACCTCGCCCGCCGGCAGGGTGAGGGTGACGTCCTGCCAGATGTTCTGTTTGCCGAAGGATTTGGTGAGTCCTTCGACGACCACTTCTGTTCCCACCACAACTCCCAGGTGCTGCTCTTGCTGAGGAAGTGACAAAAGTGCGCCGGGGGCCGCACGTTACGGTCACTCGGAGGTCTTGGACAAGCGCCGCGCACGACGTCTTCGGAGCGGCCGGAATGGTTTGTCACCGCATGACAATCCGGCCCGGTTTCCTTGTCGTTCGGTGCGCACCGGCGTCGCCCGTCCGGTTCACCGCTGGGGCTTCGGCCGGGGCGGGTCGGGGCAGTACTCGGGCTGGCCCGGGGAGCACAGCACGCCCTGGGTCATCTTCGTGTGGTTGCCGCCGCCGGACAGGGACGCGGTGAACAGCCGGTCCAGGTCCTCGGTGGCGCCGCAGCCGCTGAACTCCGGGATGGTGGCGGTGCCGGTGAGCGGGCCGCCGGTGACCACCGTGTAGCCGTGGGGCCTGCCCTCGGCGTCGTAGGAGCCGCGGCCCGTCAGGGCCAGCTCCATCGGACGGGCTGTGCGGCACGCCGGGCCGACATCGAGCGGCGTTCCGTTCACCTTCACGTCGTACAGCCGGATCCACAGCTTCGCGGTCGCCTTCGTCACCTCGGAGAACTGGCCGTCGGGTGAGAAGTAGCTTCCGGTGGCGATCTCCATCGGCGCCTCCAGGGTGAATTCCGCGGTGGCCGTCGTCGGCATGAACCCGAAGGTGAGGAATGTCGACCGGGCGGGCGGCAATTGTGGTTTCCCTTTGTGGTCGAACGTGGCGTCGCTGTACATGGTGAACATGAGCCCGTCGTCGCGGGGACACTGGTAGAGCTGGGTGGCCTTGGCCATGTTCACCTTCATCAGGCCGGGGTCCTTGATGAACATGGCGGATCCCAGTTTCAGGACATTGGCGTAACCGGCGAGGTAGCCGTGGCTCGGTACGGGTTCCTGCGGTACGGGCGGGTTCTCCACGCACTCGTCGGCCGGACCGGCGCGGCGGCCGGGGTCCTGCCGGCCCGCTCCGTCCGGCGGAGTCTTCGCCGGGCCTCCCGGCGGGTCTCCGGGACGGCCGGCGTCGTCCGGGCCGGTGGGTGGCGTGGCGGGCGCCTCCACGGCCGGTGGCCGCTCGCCTGCGCCCGGCCCCGGCCCGGACACGACGGTGACCTCGGCGATGGTCATGTCCTGGTCCGCCTCGGGCACGCAGGTGACGGAGAGCCCCGGCGGCGTGGTGGGGGTGCTGTCGGCCTTGCGGAGGAGGAGGTCCAGGGTCACGGGCCCGGTCGAGAAGGTCAGTACACCCCCGGAGGAGGCGGTCACCGCCGGTACGGCGCCGGTGCCTTCGACCGTGTACGGCCCGGTGGTGGGGAGGGCGGTGTCCGGGGCGGTCAGCCGTGTCCAGGGCAGCTCGGCGGTGTCGTCGCCCTGCGCCACCCGCCCGTTCAGGCGTACGGCTCCGCTCGTGGTCGCCGCTCCCAGGGCGGCGAGTTCGGCCACGGCCTCCGCCGGCAGGCGTACCGCGACCCGCACGTCCGTGGGCCGCACCGGCCGGCCGGCCGCGGCCTGCCGGGGGAACGTGGCCGAGACCCGTACCTCCGCGCGGTGTTCCCCGCCCGGCAGTGCGCACCGGTGGTCGAACTCCGCCTCGGCGGCCCGCGCGCCCCCGTCCACCGCCTCGTCCACCGCGACGCCCGTACCCGGGACGAGCCCCGCCACTAGGACCACGGCCCCCACCGACGCGGTGCGTGCCCATGTCCGCCGGAGCCCGCGCCCGCGTTCACCGCTCACGCTGCTGCCCATCGGTCAACCCCCTCTCGCCGTGGGCGTGCCCCGACGTGGCCGTGCGGCCGGTGCTCGCGCTCGCCGACCGCACGACCCGTACGGGTCCGCCCGCGAAACGCCTACGGGCTGGTGACGGTGATGACCGGCGTCACCTTGTACTTGGCGCCGAACTTCGCCTTGTCACCGGTCTTGATCAGGTTGGCGCACTGGCCTGTCGCGCTGGTGACGGTGAGCGCGGGGGTCGCGTCGGGCACGATCTCCAGGACACCGGTGGCGTTGGTGTAGCTGCCGGTGTTCGCCGCCCCTTCGATCGTCGCGTTGCAGGTGCCCAGCAGGCTGGTGCCGGTGAGGGACACCTTGACGCCGGTGAGCGTGCCCTTGGTGACGCCGGCGCTGTACGTGACGCCGTTGAGCTTCATGGCCTGGACGGACGACGAGACCCACTTCGATCCCAGCGGTCCGTTGCACTTGGTCGCGGACGTGCCGAACGTGGCGCTGCTGATGGTGGCCAGTCCGGTGCCACTGGCGTACACCCCGTCCACGGCCGTGCCGGTCGCGGCGTACACGGAACAGGTGATGGTGGCGCCGGTGGTCACATTGGTGAGGACGGCGTTGACGCCCGAGACGTTCGTGGCGCTGAAGGCGTCGTTGGCGGCGGGATTGGCGACGGTCCATTGGGCCTGGGGGGCGGCCGAGGCGTTCGTCGCGGTCATTCCTGCGGCGGCCAGTAATGCGGCGGCGGAAATGGCGGAAATTCTGCTTCTGGTAATGCGTCGCACGGGCTGTTCCCTCCTGCGGGGATGGGGCGTACCTGATGACCGCTCCCCACCGGCACGTATGCGGCTCGTACGCGTCGGCGGAAAAGCGGTAGCGGCTCACTTCACGGAACGCGGGGCCAAATTCGGACGGCCACCAGGTCGAGCACGTTGCGCGTTTGACGCTACGAGTGAGTAACCGGCCGCGCAATACTCGCCCGTAAGTTTTCCCCGACACTCTTACCGATGGGTATTTTCTTGTCGCCGGGGCAACAGATCGCCGGGGTTTCTTGTCCGGAAGTGAGCACTCCCGCCCCCGCGCACCCGCGTCGGCCACCCTCGGGCGACGACGACGGTCGCGCTTCGGCCAGATCCGGGTCCCGCCCCTTCGGCCATGGTCGGAACTGATGCGCGCCCAGCGACTCCTGGTCTATGTTCAGCACCCACGAAGTGCTCAACCCCGTCCGCCGTGGGAGCGCTTCCCCCCACGCGCCCCCGCACCACCACCTCCCCCACCGGTTCGCCCGGAGAAGGAGGGGCCACCCGCCATGCCCCGGTCCACCACCCAGCCGTCGGACGCGGGCGAGCCACTGGGGCCGCTCCCCCAGGAGTTCGCCGCCATCATCCGGCCCGAACTGCCCAGCCTGATCCAGGAGATAGGCATCGAGGTCACCCGTGCCTACCCCGAGTACGCCCGCCTCCTGAAGGGCCCCTACGGCCAGGCGATCCGACTCGGCCTCGAACAGCACATCTCCGCCTTCGTCGACCAGGTCGCCTCACCCGCCGCGCCCACCACCCTGCGCGACGAGATGTGCCGGAGGTTCGGCCGGTTCGAGGCGTACGAGGGGCGCAGCCTGGAGAACCTGCAGGGGGCCTACCGCCTGGGCGCCCGGGTGGCGCTGCGGCGCGCCAAGAAGGTCGGCCGGCGCTACAACCTCTCCCCCAGCCTGATGCTGAGCTTCGCCGACGCGCTGTTCGCGTACATCGACGAGCTGGAGGCGCTGTCCCGCGAGGGCTATCTGCAAGTACGGGCGGAGTCCGTCGAACAGACCGAGGCGTTACGCAGGCGGCTGCTGCACCTGGTCCTCGCCGGGCCGCCCGTGCCGCGCACCGCCATCACGGAGCTTGCCGAGCAGACCGGCTGGCCGCTGCCCGACCGGGTCACGCCGGTCGCCCTCCGCTCCCCCGCCCGGCTCTCCCGGTCCGGACCCGACAACGATGTCCTGGCCGATGCCCTCGTCGACCTGAACGACCCTCAGCCGCACCTCCTCCTCCCCGGCCCGTTCGACGAGGCACGAAGACGGGTGCTGGAAGCGGCGCTCCCCGCGACCCGCGCCGCCGTCGGCCTCACCGTCCCCACCGCTTCCGCCGCCGACTCGCTGCGCTGGGCCCGGCGCGTGCTGGAGCTGATCGACACGGGCGTCATCGAGGACGCCCCGCTCGCCTTCTGCTCCGACCATCTGATCACCCTGTGGCTGCTGGCCGATCCCGCCCTCGTCGACCAGCTCGCCGAACGCGAACTCGCCCCGCTCGCCGGGCTCACCCCCACCCGCCGCGACCGGCTCGTCGAGACCTTGCGCACCTGGCTGGACACCCGTGGCACGGCAGCGCAGATGGGCGCCCTGCTCGGCGTCCACCCCCAGACCGTGCGCTACCGGATGCGCAACCTGGACGCCCGCTTCGGCGGCCGGCTCACCGACCCGCGGTCCAGGTTCGCGACCGAGGCGGTGCTGCGGGCGCTGCACCTGCGTGCCGCGAGGACGGGCGGCCGGCGGACCGGTGGCTGAACCGTCCCGTCGACGGCCTTCTTGGGCAAACGGTTGCAGCACAGATACAAACCCTTGGGGAAAACGCGAACCTGATGCTGTACCCATGGAGGGAGAACGGCAAACAGACGGCTGCCACAAGCAGGCTCAAGCAGTGAAGGACTCCACGTGACCGCGTCGCCCCTCGTCCCCGTCCCGATCCCCGACCGGGTCGCCGCCCTCATCGGGTCGTGCATGCCGATCGGCATCCTTCAGGCGGAGGTCGACGCCGAGTGCGCGGCGCGCGAGGTGTACCGGTTCCGCGCACCGCTGTGCGCGGAGGACCAGGCCGACCGCGAGCACGCGCTGGCGGCGCTGGCCAGGGCGAACAAGGTGCTCGGCGCGTACAACCCGGGCCTGCTGCTGCGGCCGGGCCGAGCGGCCTGGTGCTGACCGCCAGGGCCCGGGCGGGCGGCCCCTCGGAGGGGCGTGCGATCGTAGCGCCATGATCAGCATTGGCAGGCCGACGCCGTCCGACCGGGACGCCTGGGAGGCACTCTTCCGCGCGTACATCGACTTCTACGAGAGGGTGGAGCCGCCCGAGATGTACGAGCGGTCCTGGCGCGCGTTCCAGGCGGACACCCGGATGCACGCGCTGGTGGCGCGGCTGGACGGCCGGCTCGTCGGCATCACGCACTTCTTCGTGCACGCCAACACCTCCGGCCCGGACGTGTGCTACCTCCAGGACCTGTTCACCGCGCCCGACGTCCGCGGCCGGGGCGTCGCCCGGGAGCTGATCGCCGCCGTGACGGACTGGGCGCGCGAACAGGGCTGCGTGCGCGTGTACTGGAACACCCACGAGTCCAACGCGACGGCGCGGCGCCTCTACGACAAGGTGGCCGAGAACCGCGGCTTCATCCGCTACCAGATCGAACTCTGACGCGCCGGTCACCGGTCCGGACCGTGCCCGCATGCGGGTGCGGTCCGCCGGTGTGAGGCTGCAGGCGTGACGACGACCACGCAAGCGGTGCCGGCGGCTCCGCCGGTGCTCGACGCCCGGCAGCGCACCATCGTCTTCGTGACGATCATGCTGGGTGTGCTGCTGGCCGCGCTGGACCAGACGATCGTCGGGACGGCGCTGCCGACGATCGTGGCGGATCTGGGTGGCGCCGCGCACATGTCGTGGGTCGTCACGGCGTATCTGCTGGCGGAGACGGTCGCCACCGTGCTGGTCGGCAAGTTCGGTGACCTCTTCGGCCGCAAGGTCGTCTTCCAGATCTCGGCGGTCGTCTTCATCACCGGATCGTTCCTGTGCGGGCTGGCGGCCAACATGCCGCTGCTTATCCTGTGGCGGGGCGTGCAGGGCATCGGCGCGGGCGGGCTGATGGTGACGGCCATGGCGTTGATCGCGGACGTCATCCCGTTGCGTGAGCGCGGCAAGTACCAGGGGGCGATCGGGGCGGTCTTCGGTGTGTCTACGGTGATCGGGCCGCTGCTGGGCGGGCTGTTCACCGATCACGCGTCCTGGCGCTGGGCGTTCTACGTCAACGTCCCCATCGCCGTCCTCGTGGTCTTCGCCGCGGCCCGCACCATCCCGGCCGTCAGGTCGGCGGCCCGGCCCGTCATCGACTACCCGGGCATCGCGCTGGTCGCGGTCGGCGCGAGCGCGCTGATCCTGGCGACGAGCTGGGGCGGCAACGAGTACGCGTGGAGCTCGCCGGTCATCATCGGGCTGTTCGCGGGCGGGCTCGTCGCGCTCGCGCTGTTCTGCGTGGCCGAGACGCGTGCGGCCGAGCCGATGCTGCCGATGCGGCTGTTCGGCAATCCGGTGTTCACGGTGTGCTCGGTGCTCAGTTTCATCGTGGGCTTCGCCATGCTCGGCGCGATGATCTTCCTGCCGTCGTACCTCCAGTACGTCGACGGCGACTCGGCGACCGTCTCCGGCGTCCGCACCCTGCCCATGGTCATCGGACTGCTGATCGCGTCGGTCTTCAGCGGCAACGTCGTCAGCAAGACCGGCCGGTACCGGCTCTTCCCCGTCGCCGGGTCGCTGGTGATGGGCGTCGGGCTCTACCTGCTCTCCCTGATGGGACGGGACACGAGCAGCTGGCTGGAGTCCCTGTACATGTTCGTCCTCGGCATCGGGATCGGCCTGTGCATGCAGGTGCTGACCATCGCCGTGCAGAACACGGTGGAGTACGCCGACCTCGGCACGGCCACCTCGGGCGTGACCTTCTTCCGCACCCTCGGCATGTCCTTCGGCACGGCGGTCTTCGGGACGATCTACGCCAACGCGCTGCGGCCCAACCTGGAGCAGGGCGTGCGCGAGGCGGCCGCCGTCACCGGGGCGCCCGACCCGGCGGTGCTGGCGCGGGCGGCGCAGAGCCCGGCCGGGGTGCACGCGCTGCCGGCGGACCAGGCCGTGCCGGTCGTCGAGGCGTACGCGGACACCCTGCACACCGTGTTCCTGTGGACGGTGCCGGTGGCGGCCGTCGGGTTCGTGGTGGCGCTGTTCCTCAAGCAGGTGAGGCTGCGCGACACGGCGCGGGCGACGGCGCCCGACATGGGCGAGGGCTTCTCGTCGCCGGTCGCGACCGCGGACTCGGCGAAGCTGCTGGAGCTGTCGGTGGGCAGGCTGCTGCGCCGGATGGACGTCACCACGGTACGGAAGGTGATCGAGGCGTCCGACACCCGGCTGGACGTGGCGGGCGCGTGGGCGGTGATGCAGGTGGAGCTGCTGACCCGGCTGGTGGGGCACGCGAGCCTGGGCCTGATCGCGGCGCGCCGGCGGGTGCCACCGGAGGTGCTGGTGCCGGTGTTCGACCGGATGGTGGAGGAGGGGTACCTGACGCGGGACGGGCACCTGTTCTCGCACTCCGAGGCGGGGGCGCGGGAGGCGCGGGTGATCAGCGAGGCGTGGGGGGATTGGCTGGCCGGGCAGATCGAGCGGGAGAGCGGCCGCCCCAGCGGCCCGGAGCTGCGGGCGGCGGTCGACGCGATCGCGAAGCGGCTGCTGGCGGAGGACCTGGCGGCGGCTCGCCCCTAGGGCGTGTCTTTCGGATCTCGCCGGGCTCGCGTGCCCTGGCACGCACATCTGCGGCGTTGTCGTCGGTCGCCAATGCTCCGCAGTGGCTCCCTCCTCCGCCTTGCATCTGCACGCGCCAGACCCCGCTCGCTGAATCCGGCCTGATCCAAAAGACACGCCCTAGCGTTTCAGTCGGTGAAGGTCCCGTCCACGTACACCCAGGCGCCGTCGGTCTTCTCGAACCGGCTGCGCTCGCGCAGCGCGCCCGGCTCGCCCTGGTGGGTGTAGCGGGCCGCGAAGGTGACCGTGCCGGTGGTGTGGAACAGGGTGCCGTCGGTGGTGTCGAGGATCTCCAGGCCGGTCCAGCGCATGGCGGGGTCGAAGTCGACGCTCCGGGGGCGGGTGGCCGGCGCCCAGGTGCGCAGCAGGTACGGCTCGTCGCGGACGGCGAAGGCGCAGTAGCGGGACCGCATCAGTGCTTCGGCGGTCGGGGCGAGCGCCTCACCGGTGTGAAACCGGCCACAACAGGCCGCGTAGGCGGCGGGCAGCCCGCACGGGCACGGGGTGTCGGCACGGACCTCGGGCGCGGGCTGCGGACGGGCGCCGGACCGGGCGTTGTGGGAGGTCGGACGGGGGGTGGCGCGGCGGGCGGAGGTGCGTCGGGACATGCGTCCATTCTGCCGGTCGGGGGCGGGCGGGCCGCCCGGTGTCCGGAATGCAGCGGAGAGTAGTGAGATCCCTACACATTGGCCGCGTACCGTCACATGTACCGAAGTTGAATGAGTAATGGAGGGATCATGCAGCCGTTCGCGTGCAGCTACGCGCGTCCGCAGAAGGCTTCGGAGGACGTCACCGCTCTCTACACGTACGACCCGGCGCTCCAGCTGAACGTCCTGCCCGACGGGCGTCCGGCGATCAGCGACCGCGCGGTGCTCCTGGCCGCCGGCACGACCACGTCCACCGCCGGCTCCCAGACGCACTTCGACGACTGAGCGGCCGGCGGGCGGCGCGACTGATGACCGTACTGATCCTGACGAGCCCTCAGGACGTCACGGCCGACCTGGTGGTGGCCGAGCTGCACGAGCGGGGAGTGCCGCTCGTGCGGCTGGATCCGGCCGATGTGCCCGGTGGGGCCGACCTGTCGGCCGAGTACGTCCACGGGGACTTCCACTGCTACCTGTCGACGCGGGGGCGCATGGTCGGCTCCCGGGCCCTGCGCTCCATATGGGTGCGAAGACCCGGCGAGCCCGCGGCGCACGCGCCCGACGCCTCGGAGTGGCTGAGCGCCGAGACCGGGCAGGCGCTGTACGGCATGCTGTACTCCACCACGGCGCGCTGGATGAACCACCCCCGGCAGGCGGGACAGGCCCGGTACAAGCCCTGGCAGTTGCGCGTCGCGCACCACAGCGGCTTCGCCGTGCCACCCACCCTCATCACGACCTTCCCGCGCGTGGCGGAGGAGTTCGCGGCGCGGTACGGGAAGGTCGTGGTCAAGTCCCTGTCGGGGCCGCCGCGGACCGACCCGCCGGTCGCGCTGCCCACCACGCTGCTGGCACCCGGCACGGACTTCGCCGGGGTCGCGGCCGGTCCCACGCTGCTCCAGAGCTACGTGCCCAAGCGCGCCGACGTCCGGCTGACGTACGTCGGCGGGCGGTTGTTCGCCGCCCGCAAGGTCAGTGCGGACGGGCAGGTCGACGGGCGCTACGGCGACACCGGGCAGCGCTGGGAGCCGACCGGGGTGCCCGACCGGATCGCCCGGTCGGTCCATGAGTTCACGGACCTGGCCGGCCTCGCGTACGCCGCGTTCGACTTCGCCGAGGACGCCGACGGCCTGTGGTGGTTCCTGGAGTGCAACCAGGGCGGGCAGTTCGGCTTCGTGGAGCTGGAGACGGGCCAGCCGATCACCGGGGCGGTCGCCTCCTGGCTGGCCGGTCCCGATCACTCGTCAGGGCGAACCTGACCGACGGCTCGCCGGTCGGCGGCCCCGCGGCTGGCAGGCTCCCTCATATGACCGACATCACCGACAAGGCCAGGCTCTCGGCCGTCCAGGAGTTCCAGCGCATGGACGCGGACGCCGACGGATCCGTCGACCGGGACGACTTCATGCGGGCCCCGCGCAGGCTGCTGACCGAGCTGGGCATCCCGGAGGACGCGGACAAGGGCCGCGCGCTGCTGGAAGCCAACGACGAACAGTTCGACTTCCTGCTCTCGATCGCGGACGACGACGGGGACGGGGTCCTGTCCGCCGAGGAGTACGTGGCGGCCCGCACCTCCCCCGCCTTCCGCTCCCCGGAACGCCAGGGCAAGGGCGATGTGTCCAGGACGCTGTTCGAGGTGCTCGACGCCGACGACGACGGAACGATCGACCGGGACGAGTTCCTGCGGGCGGCCGGCTTCCTGGGCATGACCGGCGACGACGCCGGGGAGTTCTTCGCGCGGCTCGACAAGGACGGGAACGGGCGGCTCGACGCCAAGGAGTTCCTCAAAGCCGTGAAGCGCTTCTACACGAGCTGACCGAGGGCCTGCCCTTCGGGGCGCATTCCGGCCAATGTGCGGCGGGGGACGCACGGTTGGTTCCGGGCCGCGCGGGGCAGCCCTATGCTCCTGCGACCGACGTGACCGTTACCGCGGGTAAGGAATGGGTGGGGCATGCACCGTACGGGTACGACGCGACGCACCTTCATGGCGGGCGCCACCGCCGTCACCGGAGCGGTCGGGGTGGGCGCGCTGCCCCTGGCGCAGACCGCCGCGGCGGCCCAAGCCGCCCCGGCGGCCCGCCCCACCGTCGCGGTGCTCGGCGGTGGGGTCGCCGGGCTCACGGCCGCGCACGAGCTCGCCGAGCGCGGGTTCGACGTCACCGTCTACGAGCGGCGCGCGCTCGGCGGCAAGGCCCGCAGCTTCGACGTGCCCGGCAGCGCGAAGGGCGGGCGCAGAGCCCTGCCCGCCGAGCACGGGTTCCGGTTCATCCCGGGCATCTACCACAACCTCCCCGACACGATGCGGCGCATCCCCTTCCCCGGCAACGCCCACGGGGTCTTCGACAACCTGGTCGCGCCCCGCGAGATGATGTTCGCCCGCACGGGCCGCGAGGACCTGCGGATGCCCATCCCCTGGCCGGGCCACACACCCGCCCCGCTCACGCTCGACGAGATCCGCCGCGCCCTGACCGCGCTCGTCGAGACGGCCACCGGCCTGCCCCTCCACGAGGCCGCGTACTTCGTCAACCGCGCGCTCGTCTTCCTGACCAGCTGCGACGAGCGGCGCGACGAGGTGTGGGAGCGCACGCCCTGGTGGGAGTTCACCCGGGCGGCGCAGATGTCGGAGACGTACCAGCGGATACTGGCGATCGGCGTCACCCGCAACATCGTGGCCACCAAGGCCGAGGAGGCCAGCACCCGCACGGTCGGTACGCTCGGCGAGGCGTTCGTCTTCAACGCGCTCGGCCGTGGCGCGGACGGCCCGCCGGACCGGATCCTCAACGCGCCCACCAACGAGGCGTGGCTCGACCCCTGGGAGGCCCACCTCCGCTCCCTCGGC
Source organism: Streptomyces sp. CB03238 (assembly GCF_002099185.1). NCBI lineage: Bacteria > Bacillati > Actinomycetota > Actinomycetes > Kitasatosporales > Streptomycetaceae > Streptomyces > Streptomyces sp. CB03238. Next base: position 24,027 of record NZ_NBCN01000022.1, read on the forward strand.
GTCGAGTTCCGGATCGGCTGGACGCTGCGCGAGGTGCTGTACGGCGACGGGAAGGTCACCGGCGCGCTGGTCGAGGACCCCGGCGGCGTACGCACCACCGTCACCGCCGACCACTACGTCTGCGCGCTGCCGGTCGAGCACGCCCGCCGCACCTGGGGCGCGGCGCTGCGCGCGGCGGACCCGCAGCTCGCACGGTGCGACAAGCTCCGTACGGACTGGATGACGGGCATCCAGTTCTATCTGACCGAACGCCCGCCCATGGTCCACGGCCATGTCAACTGCATCGACTCACCCTGGTCGTTGACGGCGATCGCCCAGGCCGAGCACTGGCCGCACCGGGACTTCCCGGCCGACTACGGCGACGGGGTGGCCGTGGACTGCCTGTCCGTGGACATCTCGGAGTGGGACAAGCCGGGGATTCTGTACGGGAAGACCGCGAAGCAGTGCACGCGCGAGCAGGTGGCGCGCGAGGTGTGGGCCCAGCTCAAGGCCGCCCTCAACGACACCGGCCGTACGGTGCTCGAGGACGGCGCCCTGCACTCGTGGTTCCTGGACCCGGGCGTGGACGGCCTCGGCACGCCGAACCCGACCAACGAGGACGAGCTGCTGATCCACCCGGTCGGCACCTTCCACCTCCGCCCCTCGGCCGCCACGGCGGTCCCCAACTTCTTCCTGGCGGGCGACTACGTGTCGGTCGACATCGACCTGGCGACCATGGAGGGCGCCAACGCCGCCGCCCGCCAGGCCGTCAACGCCCTGCTGGACCGCACGGGTTCGACGGCCCCTCGCTGCATGGTCAAGCCCCTGTTCCGCGCCCCGGAGATCGAGGGCCTGAAGCGGCACGACCGCACCCGCTACCGGCTGGGACTGCGCAACGCGCTCGACCTGGGGTGATCCGAGTAGCGTTACGGGCATGAAGCTGACGATTCTGGGCGGTGGCGGGTTCCGGGTGCCGCTGGTGTACCGGGCGCTGCTGGGCGACCACGCGGAAGGGCGGGTCACGCACGTCACCCTGCATGACGTGGACGCGGGCCGGCTCGGGGCGATCGGCGGGGTGCTGGCCGAGCAGGCCGAGGGCGTACCGGACGCGCCCGAGGTGACGGCGACCACGGATCTCGGCGAGGCGCTGCGGGGCGCGGACTTCGTGTTCTCGGCGATCCGCGTCGGGGGCCTGGCCGGGCGGGCGGCGGACGAGCGGGTGGCGCTGGCCGAGGGGGTGCTGGGGCAGGAGACGGTGGGCGCGGGCGGCATCGCGTACGGGCTGCGTACGGTGCCGGTCGCGACCGCGATCGCCCGCCGGGTCGCGGAGGTCGCGCCGGACGCCTGGGTCATCAACTTCACCAACCCGGCCGGGCTCGTGACGGAGGCCATGTCGCGGGTCCTGGGCGACCGGGTGATCGGCATCTGCGACTCGCCCGTGGGCCTGGGGCGGCGGGTGGCGCGGCTGCTGGGCGCGGATCCGGACGAGGCGTGGTTCGACTACGTGGGCCTGAACCACCTCGGCTGGCTGCGCGGCGTGCGGGTGGCCGGGCGGGACGAGCTGCCCAGGCTGCTGGCGGACCCGGCGGCGCTGGGCTCCTTCGAGGAGGGCAAGCTGTTCGGCCCGGAATGGCTGCGGTCGCTGGGCGCGATCCCCAACGAGTACCTGCACTACTACTACTTCAACCGCGAGGCGGTACGGGCGTACCGGGAGGCCGGGCGGACGCGGGGGGCGTATCTGCGGGACCAGCAGACCGCGTTCTACGGCTCGCCCTCGCTGGACAGCTGGTACGCCACCCTCGCCGAGCGCGAGGCCACCTACATGGCGGCCAACCGGGAGGCGGCCGGCGTCGGGGACCGCGCCGAGGAGGACCTGGAGCCGGGCGGCTACGAGAAGGTCGCCCTGGCGCTGATGCGGGCCATCGCCCGAGACGAGCGCACCACACTGATCCTGAACGTCCGCAACCGCACCACCCTGTCGGTGCTGGACGCGGACGCGGTCATCGAGGTGCCCTGCTTCGTCGACGCGAACGGCGCCCATCCGGTGTCGGTGGCGCCGCTCCCGTACCACGCGGTGGGTCTGGTGACGGCGGTCAAGGCGGTCGAGCGAGAGGTGCTGGCGGCGGCCGGGAGCGGGTCACGGGCGGCGGCCGTGAAGGCGTTCGCGCTGCATCCGCTGGTCGACTCGGTGTCGGTGGCGCGGCGGCTCCTGGACGCGTATGTGCGCGAGCACCCGGGGCTGGGCTATCTGGCGTAACGGTGGCGACCGTGGCCAACACGCGTGCCTTCACCGCGCGTTGGGCGCACCGTACGCTCCGGCCCCATGGTTGCCCGACACTCTGGACGAGCCGCCGCGCTGATCGGCGCGGCCTCCCTTCTCACCACCGCGCTGGTGGGCGCCGGCCCGGCCACCGCCGAGGACCGCCCGCCGGTCACCGAGACCGCCACCGTCGTCCCCGTACAGACCACCGGCCCCGCGGACAAGCGGTTCAACCTGGTCCTGCTGGGGGACGGCTACACCGCCGAACAGCTCCCGGAGTTCCGGGCGGACGTCGACAAGCACCTCAATGTGCTGTGGAGCATCGAGCCGTTCGCCTCCTACCGCTCGTACATCAACGTCTGGGCGGTGGAGGTGCCGTCCGCCGAGTCGGGCGTCGACTGCGACCCGGGACTGGACGCGCCGCGCCGCGACACACCCCTCGGGATGGGGTTCTGGGGCGGCTGCGACGCGAACAGCGTGCAGCGGCTGCTGACCGTGGACAGCGGCGCGGCGACCGCGCTCGCCGACCTCGTACCCGGCTCGACGAGCGCCAACCGGCAGATCGTCGCCCTCGCCAACAGCGACACCTACGGCGGCGCGGGCGGCACCTACGCCACCGCGTCCGGCGGAAACGCGCTGTCCTCCCTCATCACCCCGCACGAGATCGGCCACTCGCTGGGCAAGCTCCAGGACGAGTACGACTACTACGGGCGCGGGGTGCCCGGCGGGACCTACGAGGGCGGTGAGCCGTCGTCCGCGCACCACACGGTGCTCACCGAGCAGCAGATGAAGGACCAGCGCGCCAAGTGGTGGCGCTGGCTGGGCGAGGAGAGCGAGTCCGGTGGCGTCATCGGACGGTACGAGGGCGGGCTCTACAGCACCAAGGGGGTGTGGCGGCCCAGCCGGCACTCGATCATGAAGACGCTCGGGTACGCGTTCGACCAGGTGGGCCGCGAGGTAATGGTCCAGGCGATCTCGTCCAAGGTGAACCTGGTGCAGGGGCACACGCCCACCACCGCGCCGATCGGCGCCGACCGGACGGTGTGGGTGGACACCCTGCATCCGCTGGGCGGCGAACTGGACGTGGTGTGGCGGCTGGACGGGCGGCCCGTACGGTCGGCGGCCGGGGCGCGCACGGTCGACCTGCGGCGCCTCGACGTCCCGCCCGGCCGGCACACGCTGACGGCGACGGTGACCGATCCGACGCCGTTCGTGCGGGACCCGGCGGTGCGCGGGTCGGCAGCGCTGACCCGTACGGTGAGCTGGACGGTCGATACGGCGGTGGTCACGCAGCCGGTCGCCGTCGCGCCCGGGTTCACCGGGCACACCGCCACCGACGCGCCCGTGGGGGCCCGGTCGGTCGTGTACGCCGACACCACGCACCCGGCCGACCGGACGCTCGCCGTCCAGTGGCGGCTGGACGGCCGGCTCGTGGCGAACCCGGGCAACGACCGTGACCTGGACCTGTCGGCGCTGCGGCTCCCGCCCGGGACGTACACGCTGACCGCCCGGATCGCGGGCACGGCACGCGAGCTGCGCTGGACGGTCGACGGGACGGCCGCCTCGGCCGCGTACGAGCTGTCGAAGCCGCTGCGCACGGTGCACCGGCCGGGGCGGCCGGTGGAGTACGTGTACGACGGCCCGTTCACCATGCGGCTGACCGCCCGGGACGACCAGGAGGGTCACGTGGTGAGCCAGTTCCGGGTGGACGGCGACGGCTGGTACACGTACTACGGCTGGCCGACGGACGCGGACGCGCCGTTCCGGTTCACCCCGGGCGGCACGGAGATCGACGGCCTGGTGTACGGGAAGCTGGGCACCCCGCGCGTGGTGCCGTGGGACGACGCGACGCCCGAGTACGGCACGCACACCGTGGAGTACCGGACGGTCGACTCGGCAGGGAACACCGGCCCGGCGAAGAGGTTCCTCGTCACGCTGGTACGCCCGGTGTAGGCGTCACGGCTTGCGCGCCACGCCCGCGTACCCGGGGATCGGGTCGTCGCCGGCGACCGGGACGACCTCGCCGAGCTCCGGATGCCAGTCCGCCGTGAGCGAGACTCCCGGCTCGACGAGGTCCAGGCCGTCGAAGAAGCGGGTGAACTCCTCCCGGGTGCGCGGCCGCAGCGTGAGGCCGCGCGCCCGGTACATGGCGCGTGCCTTGTCCGCGCCCTCCGGGTCGAAGTCACCGGTGACGTGCGACAGGACGAGGTAGCTGCCGGAGGGCAGCCGCTCGACGAGCCGGCTGAGCAGTTCGTACGCGCCGTCCTCGTCGTCGACGAAGTGCAGCAGGGCGAGGAGGGAGAGAGCGACGGGCTGTGTGAAGTCCAGGACCTTCCCCGCCCGTTCGAGGATGCCCTCCGGCTCGCGCGCGTCCGCCTGGATGTACGCGGTGGCGCCCTCGGGGGTGGAGCGCAGCAGCGCCTCGGCGTGCGCGAGGACGATGGGGTCGTTGTCGCAGTACACGACCCGGCACTCCGGGGCGACCTCCTGGGCGACCTGGTGGAGGTTGGGCTCGGTGGGGATGCCGCTGCCGATGTCCAGGTACTGGCGGATGCCGTCGCCGGCCAGCCGGCGGGTGGCCCGGTGCATGAAGGCGCGGTTGACCCGGGCCATGTCGCGCCCGCGGGAGTCGAGGGTGAGGAGCTGCCTGGCCATCTCCTCGTCGACGGGGTAGTTGTCCTTTCCGCCCAGGAACCAGTCGTACATGCGGGCCGGGTGCGGCTTGCTGGTGTCGATGGCTTCGTTCCCGGTCATGTGACGCTCCCCCTGGCGATACGGACGGACGTGGACTCAGTGGACTCAGTCGTCTCAGGTGAGGAGGAAGTCGGCCTTGCCCGACTTGGCTCCCTGGATGAACGCGGCGATCTCGCCGTGGGTGTAGATCAGCGCGGGGCCGTCGGGGTCGGCGGACTGGCGCACCGCGACCCGGCCGTCGGCCAGCTTCATCGCCTCGATGCAGTTGCCGCCGTTGCCGCCGCTCCACGGCTTGTGCCACCCCTCGGCCCCGAGCTCGGCGGCGGGCATGCCGTTGTATATGTGCTCTGCGCTATCCATTCACAGCTCCTTGCGGAAATCCTTGAGGATTTCCTTCGTACGTTGTGCGGTGGCGGCCTGTGCCGCCATGCGGTCCATGACCTCGAGGTGCGAGGCCACCTCGGGGCGCGCGTCGAGGTAGACCGCGCCGGTCAGGTACTCGCTGTAGACCATGTCCGGGAGTTCGGGCATGGCGAAACGGAAGAGGACGAACGGCCCGTAGGTGCCGGGGTGGTGGCCGGTGGCGAACTCGGCGATCTGCAGGGTGACGTTCGGCAGCTCGGCCGCCTCCAGCAGCCGGCCGATCTGCGCCCGCATGATGGCGGGGCCACCGCCCACGGGGCGGCGCAGCACCGTCTCGTCCATGATCACCCAGAATTTCGGCGCGTCGGGGCGGGTGAGCAGGGACTGCCGTTCCATCCGTAGCGCCACATGGCGTTCGATGTCGTCGTGCTCGACCTGGCCGACGGCGCCGCCGCGCAGGATGGCCCTGGCGTACTCCTCGGTCTGGAGGAGACCGGGGACGAACTGCGGTTCGTAGGCCCGGATGACGCTCGCGGCGCCCTCCAGGCTGACGTACATGCTGAACCAGCCCGGCAGGACGTCGTGGAAGCGCTGCCACCAGCCGGGCTTGTTGGCGTCCTCGGCCAGCCGGACGAAGCTGTCGGCCTCGTCGGCGGGGACCCCGTACGCCTGGAGCAGCAGCTGTACGTAGGGAATCTTCAGCGCGACTTCCGCGGTCTCCATCCTGCGGATCGTGGCCGGGGCCACGCGGAGCACCTTGGCGGCCTCTTCCCGCTTCAGGCCCGCCCGCTCTCGCAGATCCTGCAGACGCTTGCCGAGTACGACCTGTCCCACGGTGGGGGCGGACCGCGGCTCGCTCACTTGAGACCTCCCCACGCGCTGTTTCGATGAGTGTGCCATGCGACGGTCAGAGAGAACACCGCACTCTGCAATTTTCAGAGTGCCACTTGCCAAGTGTCCGAGTCGGGAGGAAAGTATTCCGGTGAACCAGTTGGTGAACCAGTTCACGCGGCTGCCGCGCTCCGCCACGGGAGAGGCGACGTACGGCGCCGCGCCCCCACGTTAGGAATCGGTCGTGGCTCCTGGTAATGCGCTCACCCCCCGACTCGTAGCGCCACGACCTCCGATCTCCGCCGACGTCCGCCGTTTCTCGTTCGAACTTCCCGCGCGCGCGGAGTCGGTCGCCAGAGCCAGACACCTCGTCGAGGCACGGCTGGTGCTGTGGGAGGTGGACGGCACGGTGTGCGAGGCGGTGACGCTGGTCGTCTCCGAGCTCGTCACCAACGCCGTGGTGCACACGGCGAGCTGCCGCGTGATCTGCGAACTGCGGGACTGCGGTGAGCGGTTGCGCGTCTCGGTCCAGGACGAGGGGTGCCCGGCCGCCGCGCCGCGGCTGCGGCGCGTCTCGCCGGAGGAGGGCGGCCGGGGGCTGCTGCTCGTGGACGCCGTCAGCAGCGCGTGGGGCGCGCATGACGCGCGGCACGGGGCGGGGCGTGTCGTCTGGGCGGAGTTGGCGTGCTGAAGACGATGGCCACGCTGCTGTCGGCGCGTGGCGGGCGGGGGCCGGGCCCTGCCCCTGCCCGGAGCGGTGAGCCGGACGGTGAGGTGCGGCTGGCGTTGCCGTCGACGCTGCCGGCCACGCTGGGCTGCGACGCGGTGGGGGTGCCGGCGCGGTACGGGTTCCGGCTGCTGTCGCGGCTGCCCGGCAACGGGTGCGTGTTCGCCGACTCGGACTGGTGGTGGTGGATCGTCCCGGCCGGCTCGGACGCCGACCTGCGCTGGCCGCTGCCGTCCTGTTACGCGGCGGACGCGTACGTCCCGGACCGGCGCCCCCGGCTGATCCACCGGCCGGGCACGACGTCGCCGTACACCCCGCCGATCCCGCTGTACCTCATGATCTGCCAGCTCACCGGCGTGGCCCCCGCCTGGACGGTTCCGGGCGCCTGCACCCGCCTCTGACCACCTGACCCGCCGTGGCCCCGGCCACGGCGGCCGGCTCGCGCGGCCCCGACAGGGGGGCGGGACCGCGCGGGCCGCGGGTACGCGGCGTTGTTTCGTACGGCCGGCCCGAGGAGCGGGGGGTTTCTCGGGGCCTCGGGGGCTTCGGGGGTTTCGGCATGCCGGGGGCGCGACCACCCACGCCGGGCGGTGCCCGGCCGCGGGTCTGCGCCGAGCGGGTGGGGTGGGGGCGTGGCCCCTCCGGGCTCACCTCCTCGCGGTCGGCGGGGCACCCACCCGGGGAAGGGCCCCGCCCGTCGCCTCCCCCAAGCTCTCGGCTCGCTCGAGCAGGGGGGACCCCCATCCGCTGCGGGGGTGACCCTCCTTGCCCCGCCCGGCGTCGGGCGGCTGCGGGCCGGTGGTCGCGTTCGGCTCTGTCCGGCCGTGGGGGGCGGGGCGGGGCGGTGGTCGGGTTCGGTCCTGCCCGGCCGTGGGGGGGCTGCGGGCCACGGGAGCCGCCCGCCCCGTGAGCGGCCGCAGGCCGGTGGTTGGGTACTGCACCGTCCGGCCGTGGGCGGCTGCGGCGGTGGTCGGGTACGGCGCGGCGGGGTGACCACCCGTGGGAACCGCGGGCGGGCCGGGGGTCCCCCGCCCCCGCCCTTGACCCTCGCGGGGGTGACAAGGGTTTTCCCCGTATCGGGTTCATCCCGGGTTTCCCTACTGTCTGCCGCACCGGAGGTTCTCAGCCACCTGCCTGTCAGGTGCATGTAATTCCGCCGGTGACGGCCCCGTCCCCAGGGGTCGTCGCGTCGGCGGCGGCGCAAGAGGCCTACCCAGCCCGGGGACCACGGACTGCCACCCCCACGGCACGTCCGCGGACCCCACGCGCCCGCCGCCCGTCGCGCCCTGCACCGTCAGCCGCTCCGGGAGTCGCCGGAGCTGCCCTGAAAGGGAACACCTTGAACGGTTCCAGGCGGAGACTCATATCCGTCGTGGCGGCGAGCGCCACGATCCTCGGCGTGACCGCCACCTCCTCGGTGGCCCTCGCCGCAGAGGCCACCCCCACCCCGAAGCCCGCTGCCCCGGCTTCGCAGGCCATGACCCCGGCCGCCCTGCCGAGCGCGCCCGTGGACAAGGTCATCGTCACGTACAAGTCCCGTACCGCCGAGGCCACCTCGAACACCGCCGCCAAGGGCGACGCGGCCGAGAAGGCGGCGAAGACCGGCGAGAGCCTGTCGTTCGAGCGCCGTCTGGCGAGCGGCGCCGCGCTCGTCGACCTCGGCGACCGGGCGACGAAGCAGGACGTCACGGAGGTCATGGACGCCTTCCGTGCCGACCCGCAGGTCGCCTCCGTGGAGGCCGACATCCGCGCCTACGCGATGGCCGTCACGCCCAACGACACCGACTACGCCAAGCAGTGGGACCTCTTCGAGCCCACCGGCGGCATGAACGTGCCCGGCGCCTGGGACAAGACCACCGGCAGCGGTGTCACCGTCGCCGTCATCGACACCGGCTACGCCGCGCACTCCGACCTGAGCGCCGGCGTCGTGTCGGGGTACGACTTCATCTCCAGCTCCGCCGACGCCCGCGACGGCAACGGCCGCGACAGCGACCCCAAGGACGAGGGCGACTGGAACGCGACGGACGGCGAGTGCGGCACCGGCTCCCGGGCGAGCAACTCCTCCTGGCACGGCACCCACGTCCACGGCACCATCGCGGCGTCGACCCACAACGCCAAGGGCGTCGCGGGCATCGCGTACGGGGCGAAGGTGCAGCACGTGCGCGTGCTCGGCAAGTGCGGCGGCTCGTCCTCGGACATCGCCGACGCGATCACCTGGGCCTCCGGCGGCTCGGTCCCGGGCATCCCGGCGAACCCGAATCCGGCCAAGGTCATCAACATGAGTCTCGGCGGCGCCAGCTCCACCTGCCCGACCGTTTACAAGAACGCCATCGACGGGGCGGTCGCGCGGGGGGCGACCGTCGTCGTCGCGGCCGGCAACAGCAACGCCAACGCGTCCGGCTTCACGCCCGCCAACTGCGCGAACGTCATCAACGTGGCGTCCACCAGCCGTGAGGGCAACCGTTCGTTCTACTCGAACTACGGCACCATCATCGACGTCTCGGCCCCGGGCGGTGAGACCCGCCGCGCCACCGACACGCCCGGCACCGTCACCACCCCCGAGAACGGCATCCTCTCCACGCTGAACTCCGGCACCACCACCCAGTCGCTGGAGAACTACAAGCCCTACCAGGGCACGTCGATGGCCGCCCCGCACATCGCCGGGCTCGCCGCGCTGCTCAAGTCGGCCAAGTCGACCCTGACCCCGGCCGAGATCGAGTCCGCCATCAAGGCCAACGCCCGCCCGCTGCCCGGCACCTGCACGGGTGGCTGCGGCGCCGGTATCGCGGACGCGGCGAAGACCGTGAACGCCGTGACCGGTACCCCCACCCCCGGTACCGGAACGGCGTTCACCAACGCTACGAACGTGACGATTTCGGACAACACCACCGTGACGTCCCCGATCTCCGTCACCGGCCTCACCGGCAACGCCCCCGCCGCCCTCAAGGTCGACGTGGACATCAAGCACACCTGGCGCGGTGACCTGGTCATCGACCTGGTGGCCCCGGACGGCACCGCGTACCGGCTGAAGAACTCCAGCGGCAGCGACTCGGCCGACAACGTCCTCGCCACGTACACGGTCGACGCCTCCACCGAGGTCGCGAACGGCACCTGGAAGCTCCAGGTCAGGGACGTGGCGTCGGGTGACACCGGCTACATCGACTCGTGGGGCCTGACCTTCTGATCCACCGGCAGGACGCACATCTTCGCAGGTCAAGGGCGTGCTCGCGGCAATTCGCCGCGGGCACGCCCGCTTGTGTGTTCGTCCACATACCGGACGGGACACCTGGACTCCCGTGGCCGAGTTCGTATGCTGCGCTCGCGAGACAGATCACGGGCAGGGGGCCCGTGGGCGGGGGTCCGCGGGCCGGAGGGTGGTGGTCGCTGGTGAGGTCGACGCCGTACCCCTCCACGCCGTGCGTCCCCGCGTCGTACGGCTCCGGGCAGTCCGACCGCGGCGCGCCCGTCGGGCGGGCCGAGCTGCTCGCCCGCCTCGAACGCGTCCTGCACTCCCGCGGGCGCGCCCTGCTCACCGGGCCTCCCGGGGTCGGCAAGACCGAGGTCGCCCAGGCGGCCGCCGAGCAGGCCTCGGCGCGCGGTGAGACGGTCGTGTGGCTGGCCCCGCAACCCGCGGACCGCGACATGGCCGGGGCGGCCGCCGCCGCGCTCATCGCCTCGGTGCCCGCCTTCGCGCTCGACGGCCTGCCGGGGCCGCAGCGGGAGGCCGTCGCGGTGCTGTGCCGCGAGTCGGCCGCCCTGGACAGCGGATGGGACCCGATCGCGCTGCGGCTGGCCGTCGCCGGCGTCCTGCGGACGCTGACCGAGCGGTCGCCCGTCCTCCTCGTCGTCGACGACGCCCAGCGCATCGACGCCGACAGCGCGGACCTGCTCCGTTTCGCCCTCCACCTCGCGCCGCCCGCGCTGCGGGTCGTCGCCGTCGAGACCCCGGCTCCGTACGCCGGTGGCGGGGCCGACAGCGGTGGCGCGCCCATGCCGCTGTGGGTGGCGTCCGAGGCCGACGTGCTGCTGGTGCCACCGCTCCAGGCCGACGAGATGGCGGAGCTGCTGGTCCACCACCGGCTGCCGTCCCGGCTCGCGGGGCGCATCCACCGCGCCAGCGGCGGCAACCCGCGCCTCGCCCTCGCCGTCGGCCGGTCCCTGGCCGACGCGCGGACCCCGGTGCACCACGCCGAGGCGCTGCCGCTGTCGGGGCGCGCCCGCGATGTGGCGCGCCGGATGCTCGCGCCCGCCTCCGCCCCCGTGCGGGCCACGCTGCTGCTCGCCGCCCTGGCGCTGCGCCCGACCACGGCCCTGCTGCGCCGCGCCGGCCGACCGACGGCGGAGGCGGAGCTGGCCGCCGCCGAGCGCGCCGGGCTGATATCGCTGTCCGAGGACGGGACGGTCGCGTTCACCGCCGGGCTGCTGCCGTCCACGCTGGTCCACGACACCTGCTGGACCGAGCGCAGCCGGGGGCACGCCGCGCTCGCCGAAGTGGCGGACGACCCGGTGGAGGCGGTACGGCACCGGGCCCTGGCCAACGACGTGCCCGACGAGGACCTGGCCGCCGAGGTCGCGGAGGCGGCCGACACGGCCCGTCGGCGGGGCGACAGCGCGCTCGCCGCCGAACTGGCGCTGCTGGCCGCCGAGACCACGCCCGCGAGCCTGGGCCGGCGCCGGCTGGAGCGGCTGGTGGAGGCCGCCGAGGAGGCCGGGCGGGCCGCCCGCGCGGATCTCGCGATGCGTGCCGCGGCCGATCTGCTGGCCCGGGACGCGACGCCCGCCGACCGGGTGCGGGCGCGGCTCGCCGTACTGGACACGGCGGGGCAGGGGCTGACCGACCTGGACGAGATCTATGTGCACGCCATGGAGGACTCGGAGGGCGAGCCGGCGCTGCGGGCCGCGGTCCAGCTACGGCTGGCGGTGAAGTACGTCCTCGCGGACGGCGATCCGGTGCGCTCCCGCGCCGCGGCGGTCGAGTCGGCGGCCCTCGCCATGTCCGTGGGCGACCGGCACACCGCCGCGCAGGCGCTGACCCAGCAGGCCCGGATGGACCGGGTGCTCGGCTCGCCGGACGCCGAGCGGACGCTGGCCGAGGCACGGGCGCTGGAGATGACCGACCGGCCGCTCGGCGTCCGCAACAGCGCCCAGATTCTGACGGTCCGTCACGCCCTGTTCGACGACCGGCTCTCCGAGGCACGGGACCAGCTGTACGCGCTGCTGCCGCTGGTCGAGCGGCGCGGCCCGGTCGAGGACGCCATCGAGCTGTTCCGTACGCTCGCCGAGGTCGAGGCCCGGCGCGGCCAGTGTGCGGCGGCCCTCGCGCACGCCGGGCGGTCGCTCGCCCTGACGCTGGAGGCGGGCCTCTCACCGGGGCCCGCCTGGTACGCGCTGGCGCTCGCCGAGACGGCGGGCGGCAGCTTCGCGCGCGCGGCCGGGTACGCGCGGCGCAGCGTGCGGGCGTCGGAGGAGGAGGGCGACCATGTCTTCCTCGCGCGCGGCCTGTACGCGCTCGGCCGGGTCCAGCTGGTCACCGGGGACGTGGCGGGCGCGCTGGAGACGCTGCGCCGGGTCCGGGACGGTGAGAACGCGCAGTGCACGGTCGACCCCTCGATGCTGCGCTGGCACGAGGAGCTGGCCGAGGCGCTGCTGGCGAGCGACGCTCTGGCGGAGGCCCAGGCCCTGCTGGCCGACGTGGGTCCGGTCGCGGAGCGGCTCGGCCGCACCACCGTGCTGCTGGGCTGCGACCGGGTGTACGCGCTGTGCCTGGCGGCGGGCGGCAAGACCGACGAGGCGGTCGACCTGCTGGTGGGGACGGCCGACCGGTTCGCCGGGCACGGGCTCGTACTGGAGCAGGGGCGCTGCCTGATCGCCCTGGCGCGGGTGGAGCGGCGGCGGCGCAGACGGTCGGCCGCGCAGGCGGCGATGCAGGCGGCGGCCGCCGTGTTCGAGCGGGCGGGAGCCGTGCCGTGGCTCGGGCTGACCGCCGAGCACCCCTCGCCCGCCGACTCGGCACCGGCGCCCGCCGCCGGAAGCGCGCTGTCCCGGCTGACCGAGGCCGAGCTGCGGCTCGCCCGGCTCGTCGGGGAGGGCGCGAGCAACCAGGAGGCCGCGGCCAAGCTGTATCTGAGCGTGAAGACCGTCGAGGCGCGGCTCACCCGCATCTACCAGAAGCTCGACGTCCGCTCCCGCGCCCAGCTGGCCACCGCGCTCAACGGACTCGCCGCGCCCTCGCGGTGACGGGCCTCTGCCCGCCTGCCGTCTCCGCCCAACGGTCCTACGCTGAAAGCAGCGCAGTCGTTTCCAATGGCGGGAGGCGTCATGACATTCGTCCAGATCATCGACTGCAAGACCGACAGGGTCGACGAGATGAACCGGCTGCTGGACAGCTGGGCCGAGGCAACGCAGGGTAAGCGGACGGCCACGCACGCGATCATGGGCCGGGACCGTTCGGACTCCACGCACGTGCTGGAGATCGTGGAATTCCCCTCGTACGAGGAGGCGATGGAGAACTCGAACCTGCCCGAGACCGACCGGATCTTCCGCGAGATGACGGCCCTCTGTGACGGCGAACCCACCTTCACGGACCTGGACGTCGTCCGCGACGAGCAGCTCAACAAGCTGGTTCTCCAGAAGTTCGTGGACGAGGTGATCAACAAGGGGAACGTCGACGCGGCCGACGGCCTGTGCACCAGTGACTACCGGGAGCACGACCCGTCCCTGTCGACGTACGACGCGGACCTGGCGACCGCCAAGGCGGAGAACCGGGAGATCTTGGAGGCGTTCCACCCGGCCATCACCATCGAGGCGCTGGTCGCCGAGGGCGACCTGGTGTGCATGCGGATGTCGTACAAGGGCCGCCACACCGGCACGTACAAGGGCCTGGAGGCCACGAACCGGGATGTTTCCGGCACGGGTCACGCGACCTTCCGCTGCAAGGGCGGCAAGATCGCGGAGAGCTGGTGGAACTGGGACGACTTCGGCCTGATGCGGCAGTTGGGTGTCGTGGAGGCCCAGTGACCAGGTGGAGGGCTGCTCGCCGGCCGTCACCTCCGCCCCGATAGCCTCGGCGGGTGATCGATGAAGTTACTCTCTGGTACCGCCTTGCCGACCTGCTGCCCGAGCCCGAGGCCACCCTGGTCCGGGACTGCTGGGACATAGGGGAACAGGAGGCGGGGCTGGACGCGCTGGTGTCCGGTCTCCAGGCCGGGCGGGTGGTCATCAGCGAGACCACGCTCGTGGAGATCGCGGTGCTGGTGCGGGACTGGGGCATGGGCGACGCGCTCATGCCCCGGCTGCTGTGCTGCGCCGTCGTCGGCTCCGACGAGGACGACCCTCCGCTGCGGCTGATCGAGCATCCGGACGCCCGGCCGCTCCCCTCGCCCGGTACGAGCCATGTGCTGGTTCCGTGGATCGGGTGCGCACGGTGCGGCGGGGTGCTGGCGCGGGCGCACACGGTGGAGCCCTGGGGCGGTCTGTCCTTCCTGCCGGTGCACTACGCGGTCATGGGCCCGCGCCCCGCGCCGCCCCGCGTCTTCGGTGCGCACGACGCCTGGTCCGCGCTCGCGGCGCTGCGCGCGCAGTGCGTGACGGCTCCCGCGTACGCCCCGAGCGTGGTGCCGTAGACGCCCGGCGCGGGAACGACTGGCCCCCTGCTCGGTGATGCCGGAGGAGTACGTGTCGTGTCGTGCATGGGGCAGATGTGGCGCCGGAAGTCGGCGCGCATCGCTTCGAGGGAGATGCCGGGGACCCTCGAGTAGGCGGCGCGTTCACGGTGGGGTCGGGCATGGGCCCCTTGTTTCGCGGGAGTTGGCCCGCCCGGCCGGGGGTGGTGCCGGCCGGGCGGGGCCGCGACCGGCCGGGGGTCAGCGGCGCGCCGATCGGCTGATCAGTCCCTGGGCGAGGGGTTCGTCGGCGAGCGCGGCGGCGGCGAGGACGCCGGCGCGTCTCGTTCGGATGGTCATGCGCCGGCTCCGGGGCCGTCGGCGACCGGGATGCCGAAGTCCGGGGTGCCGTCGCTCTTCCAGCCGAGCCGTTGGATACGGGTGTGGCGGTTGGGGTCGTGCAGCGGGTCGCCGCTGATCTCCTTGTACTGGCGGGCGTGGTAGACGAGGACGTCGGTGCGGCCGTCCTCGGCGACGGTGAAGGAGTTGTGCCCGGGGCCGTACTGCCGGGTGGTGTCGTTGCTGGTGAACACCGGCCGCGGCGACTTGGTCCAGGAGGCCGGGTCCATCAGGTCGCTGTCGGCGTCGGCGGTGAGCAGGCCCATGCAGTAGTTGCTGTCGGTGGCGCTGGCGGAGTACGTCATGAAGACGCGGCCGTTGCGCCGGATGACGGAGGCGCCCTCGTTCACCTTGAAGCCGACGCGCTCCCAGTCGTACTCGGGCGTGGTGAGCCGGATCTGCGGGCCGGTGAGGGTCCATGGGTTGGCCATCTTCGACAGGAAGACGCCGGTGTTGTGGTCGATGCCGGGCTCGTGCTGCGCCCAGGCGAGGTAGCGGGACCCCCGGTGTGTGAAGGTGGTGGCGTCGAGCGAGAAGGTGTCCCAGGCGGTGACGATCCGCCCCTTCTCGGTCCAGGTGCCCTTGAAGGGGTCGCGGCTGGGGTTCTCCAGCACCCACATACGGATCTTCCACACGTCGTCCACGGGCGCGGCGGCGAAGTAGATGTACCACCTGCCGTCGATGTGGTGGATCTCCGGCGCCCAGATGTGCGCGCCCATGTCGCCGCTTCCGTGCTTGCGCCAGATCACCGCCTCCTCGGCCGTGGCGAGGCCGCGCAGGGTGCGCGAGCGGCGCAGGATGATCCGGTCGTACTCGGGGGCGGTGGCGGTGAAGTAGTACTGCCGGTCGGTGTGGCGGTGGATGTGCGGATCGGCCCGGTTGCGCACGAGCGGATTGACGTACGGGCGGTGCGGGGCGGCGCTCGCCACGCCTGGTACGGCGCCGAGCGCGCCCGCGGCCAGGGCGCCCTGGAGGAGCAGTCTGCGGGTGGGGGGTGTCGATGTGTCACTCATACGGTGTGCCCTTCCGTCCCGGCGCCCGCAACCCCAACGGCCTTGCTGCGCCCACCTGTTCGGGATCCCGAACGCCATCTGCAATACCGAACGGCGAAACGGTAAGGGTGTACTACGGGAAGGTCAACGGGTCGCGCGCGATTGACCCAGGCCGGTCAAGGAGCGCGTCGCGGTGGGTCGGTTCGCCGTCGAGGACGGTGAGCGGCACCGGGAGGGTCCGGCAGCTCGGTTGCCGCGGTGGCGAGCGGGTCGGCGGCGAACACCGTCGGGTCGGCGCGGTGGCCGATCGCGATACGGCCGGCCTCGTGCTCCTCGCCGGCCGCGTAGGCGGCGTTGACGGTCATGCCCTGGAGGGCCTCCAGGGCGTTGAGCGCCTGTTCCGGGCCCTGCGGTGTCCGGGTGAGGTCTCGGCCGGGCCGGCTACGCGCTCCTCATGCGGCGCGCGAGCGGCCCGTACGCCGGTCACCTCCGGGCCTGACCTCGGGGCCGGGACCATCCCCGCACGCGCGGGGACGGTACCCGGGCGGGCAGGGATGGTCGCCGGGCGCTACTGCCTGAATCCGTGGTCCAGGAGCTTGGTCGCGTCCGTGTTGCGGTTGGCCTCCGAGGAGGAGGCCAGGACCGTGCCGACGATCGTCCTGCCGCCCCGGGTGGCGGCGAAGACCAGGCAGTACTTGGCTTCCGGGCCGGAGCCGGTCTTGACCCCGATGGCTCCCCGATAGGTGCCGAGCAGCTTGTTGGTGTTGGTCCACGACATGTCGCGGTAGCCGCCGTTCTTCGTCGTGACCCTCTGCTTGGTCGACTTCGTCTTCACGATGGCGCGGAACGTCGCGTTCTTCATCGCTTGCCCCGCGAGCCTGGTGAGGTCGCGCGGTGTCGAGTAGTTCTTGCCGTTGCCGATGCCGTCGAAGGAGTCGAAGTGGGTGTTCTTCAGGCCGAGGCCGGTGGCCGCCGAGTTCATCTTCCCGACGAACGACTTCACCCGGGCCTGTCGGGTGGAGCCGGTCCCGTAGGTGTCGGCCAGGGCGTACGCGGCGTCGCACCCGGAGGGGAGCAGCAGCCCGTACAGCAGTTGCCGGACGGTCACCTTGTCGCCCACGATCAGCCGTGCCGACGAGGCGGTCTTGGCCACGATGTAGTCGCTGTACGCCATCTGGACGGGGACCTTGGCGTCCAGGTCGAGGTTCTTCTGTGAGAGGACCACATGGGCCGTCATGATCTTGGCCGTCGATCCGGTGGGAAGACGGCTGTCGGCGCCCTTCGCGTAGAGGGCGGCCCCGGAGCCGGTGTTCATCACGAAACCGCCCTTGGCGGTGATCGACGGTGGCCGCACCGGGGCCGCCTGGGCCGGGGCGGCGGCCGCCCCGGTGGCCAGCACGGTCCAGACGGTGACGTGCACCGCCCCTAAGCGGCTGAAGGTCCTGCTGTTCAAAGTCCACACTCCCGTACGCGCAGCCGCGGCGACGCTGCCCGAATACACCGCTACCGGCAAGACAGGCCAACCGGCCCCGGGGATGCGGATCGCCCGCCGGAAGCCACCTAAAGAGTGAGGGAGACGGACGCCGGCGGGTCAGCCCGTCAGCAGCGAGTCGTCCTCCGGCCGGGCGCCCGGAAGGCGGTGGCGGGCGGCGACCAGGGCCACGTCCACGTCGCGGGTGCCCGTGGCGACGCACAGGGTGCGGGCGATCTCGTCCATGCGCTCCCGGACCTCCGGGGTGCCGGCCTCGGCGTGCAGGAGCTCAAGGGTCTCGTACTGCTCGACCAGGTTGTTCAGGACGGCGGGGTGGGCCATCAGCACGGCAGGTCTCCTTCCTGACGACAAGCGCCGGTTGTCCGTGTGAGGGCCCTGCTACCCGGTGATCCGTTCCCCATGCCCGGGCGTCTTGGACTAGCTTCGGCCTCATGACCAGCGCCGCCGCCCCCGCCTTCACCGAGACGCTCGCCGCATCGGCCCCGCCCGTGGTCCTCGACGGCGGGCTGTCCAACGAGCTGGAAGCCGCCGGCCATGACCTGAGCGACGACCTGTGGTCGGCGCGGCTCCTCGCCGACCGGCCGGAGGCGATCGTCGCGGCGCACCTCGCCTACTACGAGGCGGGCGCGAGCGTCGCGACGACCTCCAGTTACCAGGCCACCTTCGAAGGCTTCGCCCACCGCGGAATCGGGCACGACCGGGCGGCCGAACTGATCGCGCTCAGCGTCGAACTGGGCCGCGAGGCCGCCCGGCGGGCGGAGGCCAAGGCGCCCGGGCGGCCACTGTGGGTGGCCGCGTCCGCCGGGCCGTACGGTGCGATGCTGGCCGACGGGTCGGAGTACCGGGGCCGGTACGGGCTGAGCGTCACCGAACTGGAACGGTTCCACCGCCCGCGGCTGGAGGTGCTGGCCGCCGCCCGCCCGGACGTCCTGGCGCTGGAGACCGTGCCGGACACGGACGAGGCACGGGCCCTGGTGCGGGCGGTGCGCGGGCTCGGCGTACCGGCGTGGCTGTCGTACACGGTCGCCGGGGACCGGACGCGCGCCGGCCAGCCGCTGGAGGAGGCCTTCGCGGTCGCGGCCGCGTCGGACGAGATCGTCGCCGTCGGGGTGAACTGCTGCGCGCCCGAGGACGCCGACCGGGCCGTCGCGGTCGCGGCACGCGTCACGGGCAAGCCGGTGGTGGTGTACCCCAACAGCGGCGAGGAGTGGGACGCCGGGGCCCGTGCCTGGCGTGGCCGTCCGACGTTCTCGGCCGAGCGGGTGGCCGGCTGGCGGCAGGCGGGCGCGCGGCTGATCGGAGGCTGCTGCCGGGTCGGCCCCGGCGCGATCACCGAGCTGGCGGCGCGCGCCCGGTGAACGTTTGATCGTTTGACCGGGTGGGTGTGGCTCGATCACCATGCCGGTGTCGATGGAGTGTCGACGACTTGGAGTGATGCGATGCCGACCGCGCACGCCCACCGTCCGCCGCCGCGCGCCGCCCTCGCGATGAGCGAGGAGACGGCAACGGCCGTCTTCGGGCCCGCCGCCCGCGAGGAGCTGGCGGCCGTGTGCGATCTGGCGCCTCCGGTGCTCGACGATCTGACGACCGACCGGGCCCGTGCCGTGCTCGCCCGCACCGAGCTGCTGGTCACCGGCTGGGGCTGCCCGCCCGTCGACGAGGCCGCACTGGCCGCCGCGCCCCGGCTGCGCGCCATCGCGCACTCGGGCGGCAGCGTCCGGGCACATGTCACCGAGGCGTGCTGGGAGCGGGGCATCGAGGTGTCGTCGGCGGCAGCCGCCAACGCGCTGCCGGTGGCCGAGTACACGGTCGCGATGATCCTGCTGTCCGGCAAGCGCGTCCTGGAGCGCGCCCGCGACCACCGCGCCTCGCGCGAGCGCGGCCACCCGCTGCGGGTCGACCGCGCCCTCGGCAACTACGGCCGTACGGTCGGCATCTGCTCCGCCTCGCTGATCGGGCGCCGGGTCATCGAGCTGCTGCGCCCGTACGACCTGCGCGTCCTGCTCCACGACCCGTACGTCACCGACGACGAGGCGGCCGCCCTCGGCGTACGGAAGGTGGGCATCGAGGAGCTGTTCGCCGCGAGCGACGTGGTGAGCGTGCACACCCCGCTGCTGCCCGCCACCCGCGGGCTGGTCGGCCGGGAGCTGCTCGCGGCGCTGCGCCCCGGTGCGACGCTGATCAACACCGCGCGGGGCGCGGTGGTCGACCAGGAGGCGCTCACCGAGGCAGCGCTGGCGGGCCGCCTCCACGCGGTGCTGGACGTCACCGATCCGGAGGGCCTGCCGCCGGACCACCCGCTGTGGGACTGCGAGAACGTGCTGCTGACCCCGCACCTGGCAGGCTCGCAGGGCAACGAGTGGCGGCGGCTCGCGGAACTGACCGTGAGCGAGGTGGCCCGCTGGGCCGCGGGCGACGGTTTCGCCCATCCCGTACGGCGCGAGAGGCTGGGGTACCTGGCGTGAGCGAGAACCTCGGACTTCCGCCCGACGACCGGGAGTCGAGCCCGTACACCGGCTTCACCCGCGCCCACTGGGAGGCCGTGGCCGACAGCCTGGTCCGGGCCGCCTGGCGGTGGGCGACGCCGGGCGGGGCGCTGCTGGACCTGCCGGGGCGGCCGTCGCACTCCGGCGTGCGCTCCGACGGCCTGGAGGGGTACGCGCGGACGTTCCTGGCGGCGGCGTTCCGCGTCGCGGGCGCGGGCGGTGCGGACCCGTACGGGCTGCTCGGCCGGTACGCGGACGGGCTGGCCGCCGGGACGCGCACGCCCGGGCGCGACGACGCCGAGTCGTGGCCGCTGATCCTCGACCACCACGTCCAGGGCCAGCCGATGGTCGAGTCCGCGTCCGTGGCGCTCGGCCTGCGGCTGACCCGCCCGTGGCTGTGGGACCGCCTCGACGGTGACGTACAGGACCGGACCGAACAGTGGCTGCGCGGCGCCCTGCGGCACACGCCCTCCCCCAACAACTGGTACCTCTTCCCGCTGACCGTCGCCGGGTTCCTCCAGTCGGTGGGGCGCGGCGACGCCGAGACGGCGCGGGCCATCGAGCGGGGCCTGGGCCTGCTGGAGTCCTGGTACCGGGGCGACGGCTGGTACGCGGACGGCGACGGCCGGGCGTTCGACCACTACAACGGCTGGGCCCTGCACCTCTACCCCGTGCTGCACGCCCATCTGGCGGGCGACAAGGCGTTGTCGGGCCTGTACGGGCCACGGCTGCGCGAGCACCTGGAGGGGCTGTCCCCGCTGTTCGGCGGCGATGGAGCCCCGGTGCACTTCGGGCGGTCGCTGACGTACCGCTTCGCCGCGGGCGCGGCGGTGGGGCTCGGCGCGCTGACCGGGCACACGCCGCTCGCGCCCGGGGTCTCACGGCGGCTGCTGAGCGGCTGCCTGCGGTACTTCCTGGACCGGGGCGCCGTGGACGCGCGCGACGGGCTGCTGACGCCCGGCTGGCACGGTCCGCACGAGGCGACGCTCCAGTCGTACTCGGGGCCCGCCTCGCCCTACTGGGCGTCCAAGGCGTTCGTGGCACTGCTGGTCCCGGCGGACGACCCCCTGTGGACCGTACGGGAGGAGGCGGCCCCCGCCGAGAGCGGCGGCGACCGGGTGCTGGCGCTGCCCGCGCCGGGGCTGCTGGTCCAGACGACCGGCGCGGACGGTGTCGCCCGGCTCCACAACCACGGCAGCGATCACGTCCACCCCGCGCGAGGTGACTCGGCGGACGCGTACGACGTGCTGTACGGGCGGCTCGCCTACTCCACCCGTACGGGGCCGACGTCCGCCGCCAACGCGCCCGACAACCACCTGTCCGTCGAGGTCGGCGGGGTGGCGTCGGTGCGGTGCCGGATCCGGCCGCTGGGCGCCGGACACGGGGACGGCTGGGGGTGGGCCGCCTCCTGGCACCGGCCGGTGTTCCCGGCCGGGTCGCCGATGGTGCCGGGACTGCGGGTGGAGAGCGTGACGGTGGCGCGCGGCCGGTACGAGCTGCGGGTCCACCGGCTCGTAGGCCTCCCGCTCGGGGCGCGGATACACCTGTCGGGGTGGGCGACGGGCCCGGACGAGCCGCTCTGCTCCCAGCTGCACGGTCTGCACGGCTGGGAGCGTTCCGATGAGCTACGCGCCCCGCAGGGAACGGCGTTCACCCGCTGGGCGACCCTCCCCCGGCTGTCCACGGCCCCTTCCGAGGGCGGCACGGCGGTACTGGTGGCGCTGGCCTCGCTGACGGCGGCCCCGGAGCCGGAGCCGCTCGCGGGCGCGGCGACCGTGGAGCGCGCCGACGAGGAGACGGCCGAGGTGCGGTGGGCGGACGACGGGTCGCTCACCCGGATCGCGTTCGGGCCGGCCGTGACGGTGACGCACACGGTCCCCTGAGGAGCGGCTACCGGCTGGTTCGGGCGAGAGCGGCTCAGCTCGGGATCCTGTCCCCGATCAGAGCGAGGTTCTGGATCCCGGCGAGGCCGAACAGGGCCGTGGTGTTGGTGCTGATCCACAGGTGCTCGTAGCCGGGTTCGAGGACGGTGGGGCCTTGGAGGGGGGTCTTCTCCCACTTCATGGCCGTGGTGTACCCGTCGCTGTGGGAGAACTTCTGCCAGGCGCGCGCCGCCAGCTTGTCGTCCTTCAACCGGGCGGCGGCGTAGGCGTCCTGGCGCGAGTGCCCCTGGAACAGGAGCAGGTTGCCGAAGTGCGACCCGTACCGTGCGGCCTGTTCCGCCTTGGTGGCGTTGAAGTAGCGGCAGTAGTCCAGCCACGCGTCCTTGAAGGCGGGCATGTCGATGAGGTCGATGAGCTCGGCGCACATCTCGACGAGCCCGAACATGGCCGACAGGTGCGAGACGCCGACGACCGGCTTGTCCGCGACCGCGAAACGGCCGGTGTCGAGGTCGTACAGGCCCGTTCCCTGGACGAAGCCGTTGGGCTGGGCGGCGATGGTCTCCATGGTGGAGCGCAGCCGCGCCTCGGCCTTGGCGGCCTTGGGGCCCTTGCGTTCCCACTCGGTGAGCCAGGCCGCGGCCAGGCCGCTCCAGTCGGTGCCGAAGCCGATGGAGAGGGCGTTGCGGTCGGGGGTGTAGGGCTCGGTGCGGATCTTGCGGATGGGGTCGAGGACGAGGAACGTCTCATCGGAGTCGACCAGGTCGTGCATGAGGTCGCCGACCCGTTCGTCCGCCGTGAGGAAGTAGTAGGGGCGGCGGTACACGGCGGTGGAGATGCGCTGCTGTTTCGCACTGCACGCGAAGTGCTGTACGCCGTGCCGGGTGCCGAGCCCGGCCCACGTGCCGAGGTGGTAGACGTCGACCTCGCCGGTGTGGCGGGTCATGGCCTCGGCGAAGCGGAAGATGTCCGCGCGGCCGGAGCGGAGGTAGGCGTACCAGAGCCACAGGTCGGGCGAGAGTTCGGAGTTGTCCCAGGCGTAGCCGCCGACGTCGTACCGCCACTGGTGCCGGTCCTCGTCGTAGGTGTGCATGATGTCGCCGTAGTCCCAGAAGCCGTACCAGCGACGCTGCTCGACCTGGTCCTTGTAGTACGTGAAGAGGAAGTCCAGCTGGTCCTCGATCCTCGCCTTGGCGGGGACGGATCGGTCGACGGGCGCGAACAGGCCGCCGAAGACCCCGGCGCGGGCCAGGTCGCCCGGGCTCGCGGCGAGTTGCGGCGGGGTGCGGACGGCGGCGGCCTGGGCGACGAGCGTGGCGGCGCTCGGGGTGGCGGCGTTGGCCCAGAACATCAGCTCGCTGGTGCGGGCGATGCCGTACGGGGTGCCGAAGCCGGGCTCGTAGTCCTCGTAGGTGATGTTGAGGCCTTCGAGCTGCTCGGGGTAGGTGTCCTGGCCCATGCCGTCGTGGTAGAAGCGCAGGTCCATGGGCTGCGCCTCGGGCGACCACAGCCAGAGGGTGACCTCGGCGGCGTCCCCGGCCGCGCCGCGGATGTCGAGCTGGGCGGGGTGCTTCTCCCAGAAGTCCCGCAGCCCGAAGGAGAGTCCACCGCTGACCCCGCCGACGTACCCGAAGCCGCTCGCCCGGCCGCCGCCTCCGGCGGTGATCCAGCCGTGGCCCGGCTTGGTGCGCTTGCGGAGGGTGAAGCCGTCGGCGGACAGCTGGGAGAGGGTGTAGTCGCCCCAGTGGGGGACGTGGGCGAGGCGGCTGGTGACGCGCTGGTCCCAGGTGGACGGGTCGGGCAGCTTCTCGCCCTTGACCTGCGCGGCGCGGACGGCGGCACCCGGGTCGCGGCGCAGCCCCGTGATGCCCTGGACGGCCTCGGTGAGGAACCCCTTGCCCTCCCCCGCGATACGGATGTGGCGGTCGTAGGCGGCGTCACGCATGGGGACGGTGAAGCGGACGCCGAGGCCGCGGATGAAGTCCTTGTTCTGGTCACCGTCGTAGGTGATGGTGTGGACCATACGGAACGACTCCGCGCCCGCGTAGAAGTACAACCGCACCGAGAACGGCAGCCAGCTGCGGCTGCCCTTGCGGTGCTTGCCGTCGATGCGGACCACCGCCCGGACCGGGCCGCGCTGTTCGACCGTGGCGCCGCTGATCTCGCCGTCGAACCGCTCCCACTTGGCGTTGCCCTGGTCGCCGTCGTCGAGGTCGCTCTGGCGGAGGAGGACGAGGCGGCCATCGGTGGCGATCTTGGTGCCGCCTCGGGTGACGGACTCGACGAGCTTCCCGCCGTCCTTGGAGACGACGGTTCTGATCGTGCCGGTGTCGACGGTGATCCTCCGGCCGGTCTCCGTGACGGTGACCTGGCGGGCGGAGGCGGCCGGGGTCCCGGGGGTGAGCGTGAACTTCTCGCTGCCGGCCGCCTCGGGGCCGACCGCGTGGGCGGTCCACTTGAGGGAGCCGTCGGGCCAGTAGGCGGTGGCCCAGGTCTGGACGGGGACGCCTTTTCCGTTGTCGGTGGTCAGGGTGAACGTCTGGCCTGACGGGTGGGCGCCCTTGGGCCACGGGACGCCGAGCGTGGAGCCCGGAGCGGCGCCGAGGCCGCCGGACTCCAGCCATGTGACGGTGACGGGCGCGTCGGCCGCCGCTGCGGTGGCGGGGGCCGCCTGGGCGGTGCCCTGGCCGAGCGCCCGGCTGAACTGGGCGGCGGCACCGGCGGCCGCTGCGGCCTTGAGGAGACCTCTGCGGGGGATGGGGGACATGGACCGTTCCTTTCCATGGGGCTCGTTGGGTGCGCCACGGCCACGGGACCGTGGCGTGGGGGTGCGTTCCGCCGGTGGGTCCGGTCGGGGGCCATCCGGGCTCACGTCCTCGGGGTCGGCGGCCCCGGGTACCGCGGTAGGGAGCCCTCCCGACGCCGCCAACCCCTGTCGGGGCGACCCTGCACGCCCCCTTCCGCCGTCGCTTCCTAGGGCTCCGCCCGCCGCTCCAACGCGAGGGCCGCCGCCATGACGATGCCGAGCGCGGGTGCCGCGAGCGGGAGGGCGAACCACGCCGACGCCGCGATGACCGCGAACCCGCAGATGAGGAGGAAGGAGCCGGCTGGGTCCCCTGCCGTCCGGCGGGTGGCCGAGGCGAGGAGGGAACGCCAGGAGGCGCCCGGGCTCCAGGCGGTGGCCGCCCGTAGGCCGGCTACGGACAGGGTGAGCATGGCCAGGACGCCGACCGTGCCGACGAGCGGGGCGCCGGGCAGGCCTCCGGCCCGTACGACCGCGAGGTCCGCCAGGACGAGTGCGAGCGCCGCCCAGGCCGCCAGGCCCGCCGCCAGGCCGCCGTGCCGGGTGGCGGCGCGGACGTCGGACGCGAACTCGGGCAGCCCGCCCCGCTCATGGGCGAGGTGCCGGCGCAGGTGGGCGGCGCCGGCGGCGAGCGCGGCGGGCAGGGTGACGAGCGGCAGGGACGCGAGGGCGATCCACACGCCGGTGAGCAGGCACTCGGCGAAGAGCCCGAAGCGGACCATGCGCATGGGTCAGCCCTTCAGTCCCGAGGTGGCCATGCCGTCGATCAGATACCGCTGAAAGGCGAGGAAGAACGCCAGCACCGGAAGCAGCGCCACCAGCGACATGGCGATCATGCCGCCGTAGTTGGCGAGTCCGTCCTGGTCGACGAACATCTTCAGGCCCAGGGAGACGGTGTACTTCTCGGGTTCGTTGAGGTAGATCAGCGGGCCCATGAAATCGTTCCAGGCGTTGATGAAGGTGAAGATCGCGCTGGTGATCAGGGCGGGCCGGCACAGCGGCAGCACGATCGACCAGTAGATCCGCAGGTGCCCGCAGCCGTCCAGCCGGGCGGCCTCGTCCAGCTCCTTGGGCAGGCCGCGCATGAACTGCATCATCAGGAAGACGAAGAAGGCGTCCGTGGCGAGGTACTTGCCGAGGAGCAGCGGCGTATAGGTGTTGATCAGCTCCAGCTTCTGGAACAGCACGTACTGCGGGATGAGCAGGACGTGGTACGGGAGGAGCAGGGTGCCGATCATGAGCGCGAAGAACAGGTTGCGTCCGGCGAACCGGATCCGGGCGAAGGCGTAGGCGGCGAGCGAGCAGGAGACCAGCACGCCGACGACGGAACCGAGCGCGAGGAAGAGCGAGTTGCCGAAGAAGGTGGAGATGGGGATGTCGGCGATGCCCTCGGCGAGGCGGCTGTAGTTGTCGGTGATGGGGTTGCTGGGGAACAGCTCCAGGCTGCCGACGATCTCGTCGTTCGGCTTGAACGAGCCGCCGATCACCCACACCACCGGGTAGAGCACCACCGCGAGGACGGCGAGCGAGCCGAGGTGCCAGGCGAGTGATCCGGCGCCCCGCCTGCGTACGGCGGACAAGCTGGTGGTCATCGGGCGGCCTCCTCGTAGTGCACCCAGCGCCGCTGGGACCAGAACAGCACCGCCGTGACCAGGCCGACCGCGAGCAGCAGCATCCAGGCCATGGCCGAGGCGAAGCCCATCCGGCTGTTCTCGAAGCCCTGGACGTAGAGGTAACAGGTGTAGACGAGCGTGCCGTCGGCGGGGCCGCAGGTGCCGCCCGCGCCGCCGAGGATGTACGCGGAGCCGAAGATCTGGAACGAGTGGATGGTCTCCAGCAGGACGTTGAAGAACAGGACCGGCGAGATCATCGGCAGGGTGATGTTCCAGAACCGCCGCCAGGTGCCCGCGCCGTCCACCTCCGCGGCCTCGTACAGCTCGCGCGGCACCTGCTTGAGGCCCGCGAGGAAGATCACCATGGGGGCGCCGAACTGCCAGACGGTCAGCGCCACCAGGCTGTAGATGATCCAGTCCGGGTCGCCGGTCCAGCCGCCGACGTCCACTCCGAACAGGGCCCGCTGGGTGCGGTCGACGATGGCGTCGTCGGAGAAGATCGCCTTCCAGACGATGGCGATGGAGACGCTGGCGCCGATGAGGGAGGGTGCGTAGAACGCGGCCCGGTAGAAGGCCTGTCCGCGCCGCTTCTGGTTGAGCAGCAGCGCCACGGCGAGCGCTGCGGCGAGCTTGAGCGGGGTGCCGACGACGACGTACCAGAGCGTCACCTCGACCGACGTACGCCATCGTGGGTCGGCGAACATGTCGGTGAAGTTCTTCCATCCGATCCACTTCGGGGTGTCGAAGAGGTTGTAGTCGGTGAAGGCGAAGTAGAGCGAGGCGACCATCGGTCCGGCGGTGAGCAGCAGGAATCCGGCGATCCAGGGGGACATGAACAGGTAGCCGGCCAGGCTTTCGCGGCGTCCGCGCCGCCGGGCGGCGGTGCGCCCGGCGGGGTCGGCGCCGGGCGGGCCGGGCCGCGGCGCGGGGCTCTTGTCCAGGCGCTCGGGCGCGGCTGTGGCGTGGTGTGTCACGGTCGTTCCCATCAGGAGCCGAGGGCCGACTTCGCCTCGGTGAAGAACTGCTCGACCGCCTCGGGCACGGACCGCTTGCCCAGGGCCATCTCCTCGGCGATGCGCAGGAAGGCCGACTCGGCGACGTCGGCGCCGGACGGGTGCGGGGTGATGGGTTCGAGGACCCGGGTGTCGACGAGCTGCTGCTCGTAGGCGGCTATCAGCTTGGTGACCTCGTCGGCCGGCGTGAACGCCTCGTACTGCGCGGTGGTGGCCGGTACGCCCCGGTCGTAGCCCATGATCGTGGCGACCTGGGGGTCGTGGACCATGAAGTCGATGAACTGGGCGACTTCCTTGGGGTGCTTGGTGCGCCTGGAGGCGCTGAGCATCAGGGAGCCGAGGTACTGGCCGGTCTTCTGCCCGTCGGTGGTGGGGATCGGCGCGAGGCCGTAGCTGCTCTTGCCCTCGGAGGTGTAGCGGACGGTGAAGTTGTCCCAGGTGAACTCGGAGGCGGCGAGTTCGGCGGCCACCGCCGACTTGGGCTTGATCTGGGCGACCTTCTTGGGGTCGGAGTGGATGCCGGACCGCACGCCGGCCTGTCCCTTGGTCCACCAGTCGGTGAGGTCGGCCTGGGTGAAGCCGAGCCCGTCCTTGGTGAAGAACGCCTTGCCGTGCTGGCGGAGGTAGAGGTCGTACAGGTACATCACGCCGTACAGGCCGCTGTCGCCGGCGCGGCCCTGGGTGTCGCGGATCTTCGCCATGGCGGCGTTGAACTCGCCCCAGGTCCAGCCGGGCCTGGGCGTGATGCCGGCCTTCTTGAAGACGGCCTGGTCGATGACGAGGGCCATGGAGTTGGAGCCGACGGGAACGCCCAGCAGCTTGCCGTCGACCTCGCCGAACTTCTCCAGGCCGGCGCGGAAGCCCTCCATGCGGAGGTTTCCGGCCTCGACCTGCTCGCGGAGGTCGAGGAGGACGTTCTTCTGGTCGTACTTGCGCAGGAAGCCGATCGCGTTCTGGAAGACGTCCGGCGGGTTGCCGCCGGAGGCCTGGGTGTTGAACTTCTTCCAGAAGTCCAGGTAGGGCTGGAAGTCGGTCTTGACCTTGATCTTGGGGTACTTCTTCTCGAAGAGCGCGATCGTCTCGTTGATGCGCTTGGCGCGGTCGTCGGACCCCCACCACGCGTACCGGATCGTGACGGTCCCGTCGCCGCCCGAGCCGGTTCCGGACCCGCAGCCCGCCGCCGTCAGGCCGAGGGCGGCCACGGAGCCGCCCGTCACCTTCAGCAGGCCGCGCCTGTCAACAGTCCCCTTGGTACGCACAGTTCGTCCTCCAGCGCGCTTTGAATCGTTTTAGGAAAGCGCTTGCCGGGACAACGTAAGGACCCTCGCCGGGTACGTCAACGGTTCGGACGAGATCCGTCGGCGGCCAAGGAGGCCGGGGGGCACGGTCAGGGACGGCGGGGCGCCATGCTGGAGGCGCGCACGACCAGTTCGGGCCGGAGCACGATGCGCCGGTGGGCGTGACCGTCGGCGCCCTCGCCGGTCTCCTCGATCAGCAGCTCGGCGGCCATCCGGCCCATCCGGTGGGCGGGCTGGCGCACCGAGGTGAGCGGGACGGCCGCGGCGGCGGCGAACTCGATGTCGTCGTACCCGACCAGCGCGATGTCCCCGGGCACCGACACCCCGGCGGCGAACAGGGTCTGCAGCAGGCCCAGCGCCAGCAGGTCGTTGGCGCAGAAGACCGCCGTGGGGCGGGGCGACATGCCCAGCAGCCGGGCGCCCGCGTCCCGCCCGGAGGCCACGTCGAGGCGCTCGGTCTCGACGCGGATCAGGGCGTCGGCCGGCAGGCCCGCCTCGGCGAGCGCGTTCAGCGCCCCCGTGCACCGGTCCTGGACCTGCGGCAGGTGCGCCGGGCCCCCGACGTACACGACGCTCCGGTGTCCGCCGTCCAGCAGGTGCCGGACCGCGAGCGCCCCGCCCTCGACGTCGTCGACCGAGACCGAGCAGGACTCCTCCCCGGCCGCCGTGCGGTCGACCAGCACGTACGGGATGCCGTGCCGGCCGAACGCCCTGAGCGTGTGACCCTCTGGGTCGGCGGGCGTCACGAGCACCCCGCGCACCCGCTGCTCGGCGAAGAGGCCCAGGTACTCGGCCTCCTCGTCCGGGTCCTGGGCGCTGTTGCACAGCATCACCCCGAGCCCGGCCTCGCGGGCGGCACGCTCGGCGCCGGTGGCGAGGTCCACGAAGAAGGGGTTGGCCATGTCGAGGACGAGCAGCGCGATGATCCGGCTGTGACCGGCGCGCAGCTGGCGGGCCGACTCGCTGCGGACGTAGCCGAGCAGCTCGATCGCCGCCTGGACGCGCTCGCGCGTGGCCTCGGCCACGGTCTCGGGCCGGTTGATGACATTGGAGACGGTACCCACGGAGACGCCCGCCCGCTGCGCCACGTCCTTGATGCCCACCATGCGCACCACGCCGCGCACCCCTTTCGGTCCTCAGCCACCACCCGCTCCGCCGTCGGACCGGAGGCTTCATCGTAGGAGTTCGCACGCACTCTGTCATGAATCGATTCATGCGGCTGGGTGCGGGGGCGTGGCGTGACACCTGTCCCGCTGGGGCGTTGTCCGGTGCATGAGTCGGATGAACAGTGGGGCAGGACAGGCGCCGGCCGTGGGCGTGGTCGTCGCGCGCACGGGCCGGCTGGCGCGGCTGGGGGATCCACTGGCGTACGCCATGGAGCTGCTGGCGCCGAAGCTGCGCGGGCGGCTGCGGCTGGTGGGGCGCGACAGCCGGTCGAGCGCCGAGGGCGCGCGGCGGGCGGTGCGGGAGCTGGTGGAGGTGGAGCGGGCGCGGATCGTGGTCACGCTGGCGGGTACGGAGGTGCTGCCGGCGGTCGCCGACGCCTGCGAGGAGGCGGGCGTGCCGTGCCTGTCGACCACGTTCCCGTGGCAGGTGTACTACCACGGGGGCCGGCGGCGGCGCTGGACGTACCACTTCTGCTGGGGGCTCGACGACATCGCCGAGACCTTCGCCGACCTGTGGGAGGCCGTCGGCGGTACGGAGCGGACGGTCGGGTGCCTGTGGAACGACGGCCCGCAGGGCACCTGGTCGCGCCACCGCGAGCACGGCTTCCTGCCCGCCGCACGCGCGCGTGGGCACCGTCTCGTGGACCCGGCCGGGTACCGGGAGCCGGCCGCCGCGCTCGATGAGCACGTGGCGGCGTTCCGGGAGGCGGGGGTGGACGTCGTCACGAGTGCGGCGACCGGGGCGGACCTGGGACTGTTCCGCCGGGAGGCCGCGCGGCAGGGCCTGCGGCCCCGGCTGATCACCTGCTCCCGGTGGCTGGCCTATCCCCCCGCCGCCACGGCACCGGCCGAGCAGGCGCCCCAGGCCGACGTCGGAACGCTCGTCTACTGGACCCCGGCCCACCCCTACCGCTCGTCCCTCGACGGCATGACCGCCGCCGAGCTGGCCGAGGGGTACGAGCGGAGCACCGGCGACCAGTGGCTCCAGCCGCTGGGACTGGCGTACGCCCTCTTCGAGGTGGCCGCGCACGCCCTGGCCACGGCCGGTGACCCGACGGCCCCCAAGTCGGTCGCGGCCGCGCTCGGCGCTACCCGGCTCCAGACCGTCGCAGGTCCGCTCGACTGGACGTCCGGCCCGGTCCCCCACATCGCCACGGTGCGGCTGGCGGGCGGACAGTGGCAGCGGGGCCGGAGGCACCCGTACGAACTGGTGGTCACCGACAACCGGGGAGTGGACGGCCTGCCCGTGGGCGGCGAGCTGGTGCCTCCGGGGGCGGATCAGTAGGCGACGGGCCACCCGCTGCTCCAGTTCAGGAGGTTGACGCCGAGCTTGGGCGTGCCGTTGTCCTGGCCGTCGTAGTAGTGGTACACGAGCAGGTCGCCGTCGACGTCCGCCATGACGGACTGGCCGCCGGGGCCGATGTACCGGCCGTGGCTCTCCAGGACGGGCGTACCGCCGTTGTTCAGCATGCTGACGCCGTTCCTGTCGTAGTACGGGCCGGTGACGCGGGTCGCGCGGCCGACTTTGATCCTGTACGTGGAGCTGGTGCCCGCGCAGCAGGTGTCGTACGACGCGAACAGGTAGTAGTAGCCGCCCCGTTTGACGAGGGAGGGCGCCTCGACGGCCTTGGTGCCGGTGGGCCGGGAGGCGAGGGAGCGGCGCGCGGTGTCGGTCGCGTGCTGCTTCCCGGTGCCGGGGTTGATGCGGATCATCTTGATCCCGGTCCACCAGGAGCCGAAGGACAGCCACCATTTGCCGTCGCCGTCGACGAAGAGGTGGGGGTCGATGGCGTTGTAGTCGCTGGCGGAGGTGGAGGTGTACACGGGTCCGTGGTCGGTCCAGCTGCCAGGCAGGCCGGTGGTGGAGGTCGCCAGGCCGATCGCGGAGGTGTTGGAGCCGAAGGAGGAGACGGCGTAGTACATCAGGTATCTGCCGCCGTGGTGCGAGATGTCCGGCGCCCACACGTCCGAGGTGCCGTTGTAGGTGCGCCACCAGGCGGGGCGGGTGGGGAAGGCGGAGCTGTGGCGGCTGAAGTGGACGCGGTCGGTGGAGGTGCGCAGTTGGAGGCCGTCGCCGGTGGAGTACAGCAGGTACTGGCCGGACGGGGTGCGCAGCATGGCCGGGTCGTGGACGACGATGTCACCGGTGACGCGGCCGGGGCCCGGGTAGGCGTGGGCCGCGGACGGCGCGAGGGCGAGGAGCACGGCGGCGGGGAGCGCGAGCAGCCGGGCCGCACGGAGGCGGCGGGCGCGGCTCACGGTTGCCCCGCGGCGGCGAGCCGGATCACGTTCCACGACATGGGCTCCAGGACGGCGTGCAGGGCACCGTCCGTGAGGGTGGTCGTCGACACGGTGTGCGGGGCGACGCGCTCGGGGTCGTGGAGGGTGTTGCGGGCGTCGGGGTCGGCGTCGGCGAGCGCGGAGTGCTCGATGACGTGCGTCGGGTCCAGCCCGCGCAGGTCCACTTCGAGCGGCAGCGGCGCG
This sequence comes from Streptomyces sp. CB03238, assembly GCF_002099185.1. NCBI lineage: Bacteria > Bacillati > Actinomycetota > Actinomycetes > Kitasatosporales > Streptomycetaceae > Streptomyces > Streptomyces sp. CB03238. The sequence goes on from NZ_NBCN01000022.1 coordinate 56,108, forward strand.
CTCCGGCCGCGGTTGACGGCGAAGACGGTGACGGTGCCGTCGTCACCGCGTACCGCCGTGGCGTGCAGCAGCGGCACCTCGCCGTACTTCGCCGTGGTGTACGTGGGTGAGTCGACGCGTACGTCGAGGACGCGGCCCCGCCCGTGGCGGGAGGACTGGGCGAAGGGGAAGAACGTGGTCTGCCGCCAGGCGGGGCCGCCCGGCTCGGTCATGATCGGGGCGATGACGTTGACGAGCTGGGCGAGGCAGGCGACGGTGACGCGGTCGGCGTGGCGCAGCAGGGCGATCAGCAGGGAGCCGAAGACGACGGCGTCGGTGACGGAGTAGCTGTCCTCCAGCAGGCGCGGGGCCTCGGGCCAGTCCAGGGGCTCGGTGGCGGCCTGGTCCTGGTAGCGGCTGAGGTACCAGACGTTCCATTCGTCGAAGGAGAGGTTGATCTTCTTCGGTGACTTCAGCCGGGCACCCATGTGGTCGCAGGTGGCGACGACCTCCTCGATGAAGGCCTCCATGTCGACGGCGGAGGCGAGGAAGGAGTCGCGGTCGCCGTCGAGTTCCTCGTAGTAGGCGTGGAGCGAGATGTGGTCGACGTCGTGGTACGTCTCGGCCAGGACGGCCGCCTCCCAGGCGGCGAAGGTCTCCATGGAGCGGGCCGAACTGCCGCACGCCACCAGCTCGATGTCCGGGTCCATCTGGCGCATGGCGCGCGCCGTCTCGGCGGCGAGCCGCCCGTACTCCCGGGCCGTCTTGTGGCCGAGCTGCCAGGGGCCGTCCATCTCGTTGCCGAGGCACCACAGCCGGATGCCGTACGGGCCCTTGTCGCCGTGGGCGATACGGCGCTCGGACAGCTCGGTGCCGCCGGGGTGGTTGGCGTACTCCTGGAGGTGAAGCGCTTCGGCGACGCCGCGTGTGCCGAGGTTGACGGCCATCATGGGCTCGGCCTGGGGGCCGATCTTCTTGAGGAACGCCATGTACTCGCCGAGGCCGAAGCGGTTGGTCTCGGTGGAGCGCCACGCGAGGTCGAGGCGGCGCGGCCGCTGGTCGACCGGGCCGACGCCGTCCTCCCACTGGTAGCCGGAGACGAAGTTGCCGCCGGGGTAGCGGATGGTGGTGACGCCGAGTTCGCGGATGAGGGCGAGGACGTCGGTGCGCAGCCCGGCCTCGTCGGCGGTGGGGTGGCCGGGCTCGTATATGCCGGTGTAGACGCACCGACCCAGGTGCTCGACGAACGAGCCGAACAGGCGGGGGTTGACCTCGCCGACCGTGAAGGCGGGGTCGAGGGTGAAGCGGGCGGTACGGGGTGTCATGCGGCTCCTTCGGGGAAGGCGGTGCTACTGGCCGGCCAGGCCGGTGTGGGCGACGCCGCGGACGATCTGGCGCTGGAAGAGCGCGAAGACGATCAGCAGCGGGAGTCCCGCGATGACGACGGACGCCATCATCTGGGCGTACCGGACTCCGTAGGAGGACTGGACGTTGACCAGTCCGACGGGGAGGGTCATGCCGTTCGGGTCGGTGGTCACCAGGAACGGCCAGAGGAAGTTGTTCCAGGTGGAGATGAAGGTGAAGATCGCGACGGCCGCGAGGACCGGCCGGGACAGCGGCATCACGATGGTCCAGAAGACCCGCCAGCGCCCGGCGCCGTCGACGAAGGCGGCCTCCTCCAGCTCGCGCGGCACGCCGTCGAAGAACTTCACCAGGATGAACACCATGGCGGGGACGGCGACCTGGGGCAGGATGACGCCCCAGTAGGTGTCGACGAGGCCGAGCTGGACCATGTCCGCGAACAGCGGGGCGATCAGGACCTGCGGCGGCACCATGATGCCGGCGAGGACGATCCCGTACAGGGTCCGCCGTCCTCGGAAGTCGGTGCGGGCGAAGCCGTAGGCGGCCATCGCGCACAGGACGACGGTCAGCAGGGTGGTCATGACGGAGATGTAGGCGGAGTTGACCATCCACTGGGTGAGGTCGCCGGACTTCCACACCTGCCGGTAGGCGTCGAGGGTGAGCGTCGAGCCGAACCACTCCAGGGGCGTCCTCGTCGTCTCGCTCTCCGGTTTGAGGGAGGTGGCCACGGCCCAGGCGAGCGGCAGCACCCAGACCACCACCAGGGCGAGCGCGGCGAGCAGCATCACCGTACGGCCCGGGGTCCAGCGGGGTCTCATCGGGCGTTCTCCTCACGCGTACGGCGGGACAGCCGCAGCTGCACCAGGGAGACGAGCAGGATCAGGGCGAAGAAAAGGTACGAGACGGCCGAGGCGTAGCCGATCCGGTAGCCGGTGAATCCGGCCTGGTAGACGTACTGGAGGATCGGCCGGGTCGCGTCGTCGGGACCGCCGCCGGTCATGATGTAGACCTGGTCGAAGATCTTCAGCGAGGCGAGGATCTGGAGGACCACGATCACACCCGTGGTGGTGCGCAGCATGGGCAGGGTGATGTGGCGCAGCCGGTGCCAGGGGCCGGCGCCGTCGAGTGCGGCGGCTTCGTACAGGTGCTGCGGGATGGCCTGGAGCGCGGCGAGGTAGAGCAGGAAGTTGAAGCCGACGGTCCACCAGACGGTGGTGAGGACGATGGAGAGCATCGCGTACCGCTCGTCGGTGAGCCAGCCGATGCCGGGGTGCAGGCCGACGGCGGCGAGCGCCTGGTCGGCGAAGCCGAAGTCGGAAGGGAAGATCACCCACAGGAAGAGCAGGCCGACGACGCCGGAGGGCAGCAGGAACGGCGCGAACCAGGCGAGCCGCCACAGCCACTGTACGAACGGCAGGTGGTGGGCGAGCAGGGCCAGGACGAGGCCGGTGAGCACCAGGGGGACGGTGGACAGGACCGTGAACCAGACGGTGTTCCAGAGGGACGACCAGACGTTGGGGTCCTTCAGGGCTTCGGCGTAGTTGTCCAGGCCGATGAAGTCGCCGCCCGTACCGGCGATGTTGTCGCTGCTCAGGCTCATGCCGATGCCGGAGAGCAGCGGCCAGAGGAGGAAGAGGGCGTAGACGAGGAGGAAGGGGGCGATGAAGACGAGCCCGTGTTCGCTCCAGTGACGCCGTACGGTCGCACTCATGCCGCGCCTCCGAAGGGGTTGGGCGTGGCCAGCAGGGTGCGGAGCCGGGACTTCGCCTCGGCGAGGGCGCCTTGGGGGGTGCGTGATCCGGTGAGGACGCCGGAGAAAACGGCGCCCAGTTCGATCCACATGACGGAGGCGGAGCCGGCGAACCAGGCGGGCTCGTCGAGTGCCACGTCGTCGACGACCGAGCGGTAGGCGGACTGCGGGGTGAGCTCCAGGTACTCCGGCTCGGCGAGGGTGGGCAGATAGGCGGGTACGTGTCCGCCCTTGGCCCATTCGACGGTGTTCTTCAGCATCCAGGCGACGAAGGCGTGTGCCGCCTCGTTGGCGGCTCCGCCCCGGTCCTTCTGGTGCGGCAGGACGAAGGAGTGGCAGTCGGCCTGGGCGGTGGGGCGGCCGAAGAGGTTCGGTACGCGGGTCACGGAGAACGGTAGTCCGGTGGTGAGGAAGGAGCTCATCTCCCACTCGCCGTTGAGGTAGAAGCCGGTGTCGCCGTTGTTGAAGACGCCGACGGCCCCGACGTAGTCGACGCGCCGCACGGCGAGGCCCTCGTCGACGAGCATGCGCATGTACTCCAGGGCGGTGAGCGCCTTGGTGTCGTCGATGGCGAGGCGCTTGGCGTCGGGCGTGAGGATGGTGCCGCCCAGTTGGGAGTACAGGGTGGAGAACAGCCGCCAGGGGCCGATGCAGTCGGCGCCGAGCGTCTCGGTGACGAGGGCGGGCCTGCCGGTGACCTTCCTGACGGCGCGCAGGGCGGCGGTGAACCGGCCGGCTCCCTCGATGGGGCGGAGGGTCCCGTCGGCGTCGAGCAGTCCGGCCTTCTCGCACACCTCGGTGTTGTGGAAGAGCACCATGGGGTGGGTGTCGAGCGGGACGGCGTACTGCTTGCCGTCGATGCCGCCGCGCCGCCAGATGCCGTCGGGGAAGTCGTCGGCGTGGACGCCGTGTTGGGCGAGCAGGTCGAGGTCGAAGGCGTCGAGCAGCCGGCCGGGCGCGAATCCGGCGAGCCGGGCGAGGTGGAGGACGGCGACCTCGGGCGCCCGGCCTCCGGCGCCGGCCATGCCGAGCTTGGTGTAGTAGGGGGCGCCCCACTGGAAGGTGGCGGCCTCGACGGCGATGTGCGGGTGCGCGGCGCGGAAGGCGTCGAGCATCACCCGCATGTTGATGCCGTCGCCGCCCCCGAAGAGGTGCCAGTAGCGGAGTCCGGTCCGCCCCTCACCGACGGTCCGCGGCGCGGCGCAGCCGCCTGCGAGGACGCCCGCCGCGGTGAGCAGCTGTCTGCGGCTCAGGGAAGGAAGTCCCATCCCCACCCCCTGTGTTCGATATTTCGAATGACGCACGCAACTTCGAACGGGACCGTAGGTTCGAACATCATCGACGTCAATGGGTCGCGCAGAGATTGCTCAACGGGCCCGGCTTTGTTCGGAGTTGCGAACAGAAGGAGGTCGCGAGGGGTGTCAACGACCGGTTGACAGGGAGAGGGTGTCAACCTACGGTTGACACATGACGCAACCAGTCGGAATGACGCATCCCGTCCGCCTCGACGACCTCATCGAGGCCATCAAGAAGGCCCACACCGACGCTCTCGACCAGCTCTCCGACGCCGTGATCGCCGCGGACCACCTCGGTGAGCTGGCGGACCACCTGATCGGCCACTTCGTGGACCAGGCCAGGCGCTCGGGCGCCTCCTGGACCGACATCGGCAAGAGCATGGGCGTCACCAGGCAGGCCGCCCAGAAGCGTTTCGTACCGAAGGCCGGCGAGTCGTCGGACCTGGACCCCGCCCAGGGGTTCAGCCGCTTCACCGAGCGCGCCCGCAATGTCGTGATGGCCTCGCAGAACGAGGCCCACGCGGCGGAGAACGACGAGATCCGCACCGAGCACCTGGTGCTCGGGCTCCTGCACGAGCCCGAGGCGCTCGCCGCCAAGGCGATCGTCGCCCAGGGAGTGCTCCTGGACACCGTCCGGCAGGAGGCGGCAGCAGCGCTCCCGCCGAAGGCGGACAGCGTGCCCGACCTCGTCCCCTTCGACGCCCGGGCGAAGAAGGTCCTGGAGCTGACCTTCCGCGAGGCTCTGCGGCTGGGCCACAACTACATCGGGACGGAGCACATCCTGCTCGCCCTGCTGGAGTTCGAGGACGGCAAGGGTCTCCTCACCGGCCTCGGCATCGACAAGGCGGCCGCCGAAGCCCATGTGACCGCCGCGGCGGCCGCGGCCGCACAGGCCGCCGGGCAGGACAACTAGGGCGTGCCCTCCTCCAGCACCCGCTGCGCCACCGCGAACGCGGCGTTGGCCGCCGGGACGCCGCAGTAGACGGCGGTCTGGAGGAGGACGGCGCCGATCTCGTCCGGGGTGAGGCCGTTGCGGCGGGCGGCCCTGATGTGCATGGCCAGTTCGTCGAGGTGGCCGTGGGCGACCAGGGCGGTGAGCGTGATCAGGCTGCGTTCGCGGCGGCTGAGGGTGGGGTCCGCCCAGATCTCGCCCCAGGCGTAGCGGGAGATGAAGTCCTGGAAGGGGGCCGTCAACCGGGTCGTACGGGCCTGGGCGCGGTCCACGTGGGCGTCGCCGAGCACCTCGCGGCGTACGGCGGTGCCCGCGGCCGCGTCCGGGCCGGGTGCGCCGAAGTGCGCGCGCAGGGCGGCCAGGACGGCGGCGGGCTGCTCGGCGGGGGCGAGGTGGGAGGCGCCGGGGAGTTCGGTGAGGGCCGCGCCCGGGATGGCGTCGGCGAGCTCGCGGGCGTGGGCGGGCGGGGTCGCCGGGTCCTGGCGGCCGGCCAGCACCAGGGTGGGGACGGTGAGGGTCGGCAGGCCGGGGCGCAGGTCGTAGGCGGCCAGCGCGTCGCAGCACGCGGCGTACGCCTCCGGGTCGGCCCGGCGCAGGTCGTCGACCAGGCGGGGGACGGTGAACCCGGGGGTGAACCAGCGGCCGGGTGCCGTCTCGGCGATCGGGGCGGTGCCGTCGCGGCGTACCAGGGCGGCCCGTTCCTGCCAGGGGCCCGGGTCGCCGAAGTGGGCGGAGGAGCACACGACGGCGAGCCGGTGCAGCCGGTCGGGGTGGTGGACGGCGAGCCACAGGCCGACGGCGCCGCCCAGCGACACGCCCGCGTAGTGGAACCGGTCCAGTTCCAGGGCGTCGGCGAGGCGCAGCACGTGGGCGGCGAGGTCGGCGACGGTGGCGCCGGGTCCGATGAGGCCGGCGGGGCTCGCGCCGTGCCCCGGCAGGTCCCACCGTACGCACCGGAACGGCAGGCCGGGTGCGACGGCGTCCCACAGGGCGGTGGAGGTGCCCAGCGACGGGCCGAGGAGGACGGCGGGCGCGGTGGCGGGGCCCTCGATGACGTGGTGGAGCTGGTTCATCGGCGTTCCAGGGCGCGGTCGGTGAGCTGTGCCGCCGCGCCGGTGTAGTGGGTGGGGTCGGTCAGTTCGGGCGAGACGCCGAGGACGTCGGCGAGCGGCTTCCCGGTCGTACGGACCTCCTCGGCCGCCCGCGTCAGGCGCTCCTTCGGGAAGTGCGCCCGGAGACGTTCGGAGACGATCAGCCCGTCGGTGAGGTCCAGGTTCGCCCGCATCCGCGCGGGGTGGACGCGCAGGTTCCCGGTGAGGTGTACGGCGTCGTGGGCGGCGCCGCCGACGAGCCGCAACAGGTCCCGCAGCGGCTCCCACTCGGCGTGCCAGGCGCCGGCGGGCCGCTCGTCCCCGGCGGCGACCGAGCCGTACAGGACGGCGGCGTGGGCGGGCGCGCGGCGGGCGGCGGCCGCGAGGAGCGTGGCGCGCACGGGGTTGGCCTTGTGCGGCATGGCGGAGGAGCCCCCGCCGCTGCCCTCGCTCACCTCACCGATCTCGGTGCGGGAGAGGGTGAGCACGTCGGCGGCGACCTTCCCGAGCGCCCCGGCGGTGACGGCGAGGGCGCCCGCCAGGTCGGCCACCGGGGTGCGGAGCGTGTGCCAGGGCAGGGCGGGCTCGGCGAGGCCGAGTTCGCGGGCGTACGCGGCGACGACGGCGGGCGCGTCGTCACATCCGTACGCGGTGAAGGCGGCCAAGGTGCCCGCCGCGCCGCCCAGTTGGGCGGGCAGCCGGTCGCGTACGGCGGCGACACGGTCGCGGGCGTCCAGCACCAGGGCACGCCAGCCCGCCGCCTTCAGCCCGAATGTGGTGGGCACGGCGTGCTGGGTGAGGGTGCGGCCGGGCATGGGCGTGTCCCGGTGGGCGGCCGCGAGGGTGTGCAGCGCCCCGGCCGTGCGCTCCAGGTCGGCGAGGACCAGGGCCAGGGTGCGGGCGGCGACGAGCATGGCGGCCGTGTCGAGGATGTCCTGGCTGGTGGCGCCCCGGTGCACATACGGCCGGGCGTGCTCCGGTACGGCGGCGGTGAGGTCGGCGACCAGCGGGATCACCGGGTTGCCGCCCGAGTGGGCCCGCAGCGCCAGGTCCCGTACGCCGAAGTCGCCCGCGCAGGCGGCTGTGATCACCCCGGCGGCCTCCGGCGGCGCCTGCACGCGTGCGAGGGCGGCCTCCGCGTCGAGCATCGCCCGCAGGAAGGCGGCGTCGGAGGTGGTCTCCTCGGCCGGCGAACCGGCCCGCCCCGGAGCGAGCAGCCCCGCGTCCTCGTACGTCATGCGAACTCCAGGAAGACGGTCTCCCCCTCGCCCTGCAGCCGGATGTCGAACCGGTAGGTGCGGTACGGCTCGGCGTGCGCCACGAGCGTCGCCGCGCGGGCGGGCGCGAGCGAGGCCAGCAGCGGGTCGACGGCCCGCGCGTCGGCGGGCTCGGGCAGGTAGAGGCGGGTGAAGAGGTGGTGGGTGAGGCCGCGGGCGAAGACGCACAGGCTCAGGTACGGGGCGGACGTGCCGCGCCGGCCGGGGCGGAGCGTGCGTACCGCCCAGTGCCCGTCGGCGTCGGTCGGTACTCGGCCGAAGCCGGTGAAGTCGATCCCGTTGCGGCCGAGGAACCCGCCGGTCACCGGGTCGCGGCGCATCGAGCCGCCCGTGCGCGGCAGTTCGCCGTCGGGGCCGGGGCCCCAGACCTCGACCAGGGCGTCGGGGACGGGGGTGCCCTCGCCGTCGAGGACCCGGCCGTGGACGGTGACCGTGTCGGGGTGGCCGGCCGGGGCGATGTCGCCGCCGCCGGGGAAGGGCAGCGCGTACCCGTAGAAGGGGCCGACGGTGTGCGAGGGGGTGGGCTTGAGGGTGTTCATCGGCCTTCCTCCATCCAGGTGGCGGCGGGCCCGTCGAGCACGATGTCCCAGCGGTAGCCGAGGGACCATTCGGGCTGCGACAGGCTGTGGTCGTACGTCGCGACGAGCCGCTGCCGCGCGGCGTCGTCCGTGACGGACTGGAGGATCGGGTCGTACGGGAAGAGCGGGTCGCCCGGGAAGTACATCTGCGTGATGAGGCGTTGGGTGAACGCGGAGCCGAAGAGCGAGAAGTGGATGTGGGCGGGGCGCCAGGCGTTGGTGTGGTTGCGCCAGGGGTAGGCGCCGGGCTTGATGGTGGTGAAGCTGTAGCCGCCGTCGTCGCCGGTGAGGGTGCGGCCGACGCCGGTGAAGTGGGGGTCGAGCGGGGCGGGGTGCTGGTCGCGCTGGTGGGCGTACCGTCCCGAGGCGTTGGCCTGCCACAGCTCGACGAGCTGGCCGCGTACGGGCCGGCCGTGGCGGTCGAGGACGCGCCCGGTGACGGTGATGCGCTCGCCGAGGGGTTCGCCCTGGTGCTGGCGGGTGAGGTCGTTGTCGAGCTCGGTGACGTCGGTCTCGCCGAAGGCGGGCGAGGCCAGTTCGACGGCCTCCGGGTCGCGGGCGGCGGCGACGGCGACGAGCGGCTGGTGCGGGTGGCGCAGCCCGCTGGAGCGGTACGGGGGGTAGTCGCGCGCCGGGTGGTCGGAGCGCTGCGCGCCCTCGGCGACGGACTTCTCGTACGCGTCGCGCTGCCGGACGATCTGGAGGTCTATGTCGGCCTGGGTGAGTGCCGTGTCGAGTGCCATGTCGGTGGGCTCCTTACGGCTCAGCGGGCCGTGCGGACGGGGGCGGCGGTCGTCTCGCGGATCGTGTCGACGCTCACGCCGGGGGCGGTCTCGACCAGCACCAGGCCGTCGTCGGTGACGTCCAGGACGCCGAGGTCGGTGATGATCCGGTGGACGCAGGCGCGGCCGGTGAGCGGCAGGGTGCACTCCTCGACGATCTTCGGGCTGCCGTCCTTGGCCGTGTGGGTCATGGTGACGATGACACGCCGGGCGCCGTGCACCAGGTCCATGGCGCCGCCGATACCGGTGACCAGCTTGCCGGGGACGGCCCAGTTGGCGAGGTCACCGGTGGCGGAGACCTGCATGGCGCCGAGGACGGCGACGTCGATGTGGCCGCCGCGGATCATGCCGAAGGAGAGCGCCGAGTCGAAGTAGGAGGCGCCGGGCAGGACGGTGACGGTCTCCTTGCCCGCGTTGATGAGGTCGGGGTCGACCTCGTCCTCGTACGGGTAGGGGCCGGTGCCCAGGATGCCGTTCTCGGATTCGAGGACGACGTGGACGCCGTCGGGGAGGTGCCCGGGGATGAGGGTGGGCAGGCCGATGCCGAGGTTGACGTACTCGCCGTCGTGCAGCTCGGCGGCCGCGCGGGCAGCCATCTCGTCGCGTGTCCAGGCCATCAGGCGCGCACCGTCCTGTTCTCGATCTTCTTGTCGGCGGCCTGCTCCGGGGTGAGGGCCACGACGCGCTGGACGAAGATCCCGGGCAGGTGGACGTGGTCCGGGTCGATCTCGCCGGGCTCGACCAGCTCCTCCACCTCGGCGACGGTGATCCGTCCGGCCATGGCGGCGAGGGGGTTGAAGTTGCGGGCGGACTTGTTGAAGACGAGGTTGCCGTGGCGGTCGCCCTTGGCGGCGCGTACCAGCGCGAAGTCGGTGCGGATGCCGTGTTCGAGGACGTGGGGGACGCCGTCGAACTCGCGGACCTCCTTGGGCGGGGAGGCCAGCGCCACGCCGCCGTTGCCGTCGTACCGCCAGGGCAGGCCGCCGTCGGCGACCTGGGTGCCGACGCCCGCCGGTGTGTAGAAGGCCGGGACCCCGGCGCCGCCCGCGCGCAGCCGCTCCGCGAGGGTGCCCTGCGGAATCAGCTCGACCTCCAGCTCGCCGGCGAGGTACTGGCGGGCGAACTCCTTGTTGGCGCCGATGTACGAGCCGGTGACGCGGGCGATGCGCCCGGCGGCGAGCAGGACGGCGAGGCCGGAGTCCATGGCGCCGCAGTTGTTGGAGACCACGCCGACACCGGTGATCCCGGTCGCGTACACGGCCTGGATGAGCGCGTTCGGTACGCCGCTGAGGCCGAAGCCGCCGACCGCGAACGTCGCTCCGTCGTACACATCGGCCACGGCTTCGCCGGCCGTGGCCACCACCTTGTCCATCGGTCCGCTTCCTTCCCCTCCATGCACATAATGCTCAGTGTACTGACTATCTCCCCGTGAAGGGCAGCCTGGCACCCGGATTGCCGCAGGTCAAGGTCCTCAGTGCCATGAGACACTGAGGTCACAGGAACAGACGGGGAGAGAGGACGCACCGTGCCCGCGCTCGACCTCAGCAGCCATCCCGGCCACCTGGCCCGGCGCTTCCAGCAGGCGCACACCCTGCTGTGGAACACGATCGTCTCCGAGGAGGTCACCTCCCCGCAGTTCGCCGTCCTCAACACCCTGGCCGGCGAGGACGGACTGGACCAGCGCACCGTGGGCGAGCGCGTCGGCCTCGACCGCTCCACCATCGCCGAGGTGGTCCGCCGGCTCGTCGACCGCGGCCTGATCGACAAGGTCCGCGACCCGCGCGACGGCCGCCGCTCGGTGCTGCACGCCACCGACGAGGGCGTACGCGTCCACAAGAAGCTGGCGCTGCGGACGGCCCGGATGAACCAGGTCTTCCTCGCCCCGCTGGAACCGGCGGAGCAGACCGTCTTCCTCGACCTGCTGCGCCGGGTCTCGGACGCCGCCGAGGGGCTGCGTCACCCGACCCCTCCCCCGGCGGCGGCCGTCGGCGCGTGAGCCGGCCCGCGCGAGCGCGTCAGGCCGCAGGTGCCAGGCGTTCAGGTGCCAGGCGTCAGGCGGCAAGTGCCAGGCGTTCAGGTGCCAGGCGTCAGGCGTCAGGCGTCAGGCGAGGTGGAAGACCTCGGCGAGGGGCCGCATCGCCTCGTCCGGGCCCCGGCCGTCGCCCAGTCCCTCGAAGAACTCCGCCATCTCCGCCTGCCAGCGGGCGTTGACGTCGGTGGCGGCCATCGCCGCCTGCGCGGCGGCGAAGTCGGGCGTCTCCAGGTAGCCCACCAGGAGGCCGTCGTCCCGGAGGAAGAGCGAGTAGTTGTGCCAGCCGGCCGCGGTGAGCGCGTCGAGCATCTCCGGCCAGACGGCCGCGTGCCGGGCACGGTACTCGGCGAGCCGGTCCGCGCGGACCTTCAGCAGGAAGCAGACGCGTTGCATGGCGTATCGGCTCCTCTCCGCCGATCGAGCGGATGAAAGGTTTCAGACGAGCTAAGACGATGCGCACCTGAGACGTCAACCCCTGACTCCGGGCCGGTGTTGCCGGAGCACCGCGGGGGCGATCACCCTTGACCCGCACCACCGCAGACGCCATCTTTGATACGTTTCAACGCCGCCCCGAAGGAGCTCCGGTGACGTCTGTGCCGAACACGCGGGCCACCCCCGACAGCGCCACCGAGGGTGGCACGGTCACCCGCCGGCAGTGGAAGTGGACCGCCCTCGCGGGCATGGCCTCGTACCTCGACGCCGGATCGATCGTCGCGCTCGGCTCGGGCCTGGCGCTGTTCCAGGACCACATGGGGCTGACGGACAGCAGTATCGGCGCGCTCGCCGCCATCGGTCCCAACGCGATCGGCGCGGCCATCGGCGCGTTCATCGGCGGCCGGCTCGGCGACCGGCTCGGGCGCAAGCGGATCTACCAGTACGACCTGCTCGTCTACGCGGGCGCCATCCTGCTCATCGCTCTCGCCGTCGACCCGGTGATGCTGTTCGCGGGCACCTTCCTGGTGGGCGTCGCGGTCGGCGCCGACGTACCGACGTCGCTGGCGCTGGTCGGGGAGTTCTCACCCGCCAGGGCGCGCGGCAAGCTGCTCGGGCTGACGCAGGTGACGTGGAACCTCGGGCCGGTGATCGTACTGCTGCTGGCCTGGGCCTTGGCGCCGCTCGGCCTGCTCGGCATACGCGTCGTCTTCCTGCACCTGTTCGTCGTCGCGCTCGTCACCTACGCGCTGCGCCGGGGCATGACCGAGTCGGCGGTGTGGCGCAGCGCCGCCCGTTCCGGCGCGGCGGCCCGCGTCAAGGTCACCGACCTGCTGCGGGGCGCGCATCTGCGGGCCCTGCTGTGGACCACCGGCATCTACCTGGCCTGGAACCTGGCCGCCGGCACCAACGGCATCTTCACGCCCTACATGGTCAGGACCCTGGGGGCGGGCGGCCAGGCCACCAGCGTGGCGCTGTCGTGCGGCAGCTTCGCCCTCGCCATCCTCGGCACGGTCGCGATCTACATGCGGTTCGCCGACCGCGGCCACCGCTACCGCAAGGCCATGTGGGTCACCGGCTCGGTGATGCAGGTGACGGCGTACGGGCTGTTCCTGGTGCTGCCGTTCACCATCCCCACCATCGTCTTCAACGTGCTGCTCTTCGGCATCGGACAGACCATGGCCGGCGAGGGCTTCTACAAGACGGTCAGCCAGGAACTGTTCCCGACGATGCTGCGGGGCACCGCCCAGGGCATCTCCTTCGGGGTGGCGCGGATCGTGCTGGGCGTGTGGTCGTTCTTCGTGCCCGCCCTCGCGTCCACCGGGATCGCCCCGGTGGCCGGTTTCCTCACCGTATGCCTGCTGGCCTGTGGCGTACTCGGGTACTTCATGCCGGACACGACCGGCAAGTCCCTGGAGCAGATCCAGACCGAGCGCCGGTGAATCCCCGGTCACCACGCGGCCGCGCGGGTCCGGCCGGGGCCGCCGCACGCGGCCATATGCTCGTCCGGGGCCGGACCCGCACCCGAAGCAAAGGAAGGAAGGAGCCGCGATGCGCGTCGCGCTGTTCGTCACCTGCGTCAATGACGCGGTGTATCCCGCGACCGGGATCGCCACGGTAAGACTCCTCGAACGCCTCGGCGTCGAGGTGGATTTCCCGGCGGCCCAGACGTGCTGCGGCCAGCCCCAGTACAACACGGGCTACCGGCGCGAGACCGAGCTACTGGTACGCCGTACGGCACGGGCCTTCGAGGGGTACGAGTACGTCGTCACCCCGTCGGGTTCGTGCGCGGCCATGGTGCGCGACCACTACGCCGCCCTCGGCGAGCCGGGGCTCGGGCCCCGGACGTACGAGCTGACGGAGTTCCTGGTCGACGTGCTGGGCGTGACGGACGTGGGCGCGTACTTTCCGCACCGGGTGACCTACCACCCGTCCTGTCACGGGCTGCGGCTGCTGGGGCTCGGCGACCGGCCGCGCCGGCTGCTCCAGGCGGTCAAGGGCCTGGAGCTGGTGGAGCTGCCGGGCGCGGAGGAGTGCTGCGGTTTCGGCGGGACGTTCGCGGTGAAGAACCCGGCGGTGTCGGTGGCGATGGGCCGCGACAAGGTGCGCAACGCGGTGGGGACGGGGGCGGAGGTGCTGTGCGGTGCGGACAACTCGTGTCTGATGCACATCGGCGGCGTCCTCGGGCGTGAGGGCGAGCGGGTGCGGGCCGTGCACATCGCCGAGATCCTGGCCAGTACGGAAGAGGAGCCGCTGCGGTGAGTGGAACGTATCTGGGCATGCCGGCCTTCCCGAAGGCGGCCGGGGAAGCGGTGGCCGATCCGGTGCTGCGGGCCAATCTGCGGCACGCGACGCACACGATCCGCGACAAGCGGGCCCGGGCGGTCGCGGAGCTGGACGACTGGGGGCGGTTGCGCGAGGCGGGCAAGCAGATCAAGGACCGTACGCTGCGCCACCTGGACACCTTCCTCGTCGAGTTGGAGGACGCCGTCACGGCGGCCGGGGGCACGGTCCACTGGGCGGCGGACGCCGCCGAGGCCAACCGGATCGTGACCGGACTGGTCAAGGCGACCGGTGAGCGGGAGGTCGTCAAGGTCAAGTCGATGGCTACGCAGGAGATCGGCCTGAACGAGGCCCTGGAGGCCGAGGGCATCGCCGCGTACGAGACGGATCTCGCCGAGCTGATCGTGCAGTTGGGCGAGGACCGGCCCTCCCACATCCTGGTTCCGGCGATCCACCGCAACCGCGGGGAGATCCGGGACATCTTCCGTGACCGGATGGCCGACTGGGGCCGGCCGGCGCCCGACGACCTGACCGACACCCCCGCCGACCTGGCGGAGGCGGCCCGGCTGCACCTGCGGGAGAAGTTCCTGCGGGCGAAGGTGGGGATCTCGGGGGCGAACTTCATGGTCGCCGAGACCGGCACGCTGGTCGTGGTCGAGTCGGAGGGGAACGGGCGGATGTGCCTGACCCTGCCCGAGACGCTGATCTCGGTCGTCGGGATCGAGAAGGTCGTACCGACCTGGCGTGACCTGGAGGTGTTCCTCCAGACGCTGCCGAGGTCGTCGACGGCCGAGCGGATGAACCCGTACACCAGCATGTGGACGGGGACGACGGACGCCGACGGCCCGAGCACCTTCCACCTGGTCCTGCTGGACAACGGACGCACCGGCGCGCTCGCCGACGAGGTGGGCCGCCAGGCGCTGCGCTGCATCCGCTGCTCGGCGTGCCTGAACGTCTGCCCGGTGTACGAGCGGGCCGGCGGGCACGCGTACGGGTCGGTCTACCCGGGCCCGATCGGCGCGATCCTCACCCCGCAACTGCGCGGCACGGCGAGCGACATCGACGCCTCCCTGCCGTACGCGTCGTCGCTGTGCGGGGCGTGCTACGAGGTGTGCCCGGTCGCCATCGACATCCCGGAGGTGCTCGTCCACCTCCGCGGGAAGGTCGCCGAGCGGGGCGGGAAGGGGCACCGCCTGGAGCGGGCGGCGGTCAGGGCGGCCACCTGGCTGCTGGACCACCCCGCCGCCCTGGCCGCCGGCGAGCGCGTGGCCTCGGCGACCCGCAAGGCGCACCCGTCCAGGCCGCCGGGCGCCGGGGCGTGGACGGACGGCCGCGACCTGCCCGAGCTGCCGGAACGGTCGTTCCGCGACTGGTGGAAGAAGAACCGCACATGACGACGACACCCGCGCGGGGCTCCCGTGACCAGATCCTCGCCCGTATCCGCGCGGCCACCGCCGGCGCGCCGGACGCCCCCGAACCGGTCCGTGACTACTGCACGAGCCACTCCCCCGACGACCCGGCCGTCCTGGTGGACCTGCTCCACGAGAACCTGGCCGACTACCGGGCGCACGTCCACCGCGCGACGGAGGAGGAACTGCCGTCGCTGATCGCCCGGTTGCTCGCCGAGCGCGGGGCGGCCTCGGTCGCCGTGCCGCCCGGCCTGCCGGCGGCCTGGCTGGCCGGTACGGACGCCGAGCGGCGCCACGACACGGCAGGGCGCCCGCTCGGTCCGTACGAACTCGACGCCACCGATGCCGTCGTCACCAGCTGCGCCCTGGCGATCGCCGAGACCGGCACGATCGTCCTGGACGCGGCGGAGGGACAGGGGCGCCGCGCCCTGACCCTCGTACCCGATCTGCACATCTGTGTCGTCCGCGCGCCGGACCAGGTCGTCGCCTCGCTGCCGCAGGCGCTGCCGCGGCTGGCCCCGGCGCGGCCGCTGACCTGGATCTCCGGGCCGTCGGCCACCAGCGACATCGAACTGGACCGGGTGGAGGGCGTGCACGGTCCTCGCACGCTGGTCGTGGTGCTCGTGGGCGGATGACGAGGTGAAGGTCAGGCGGCCGGCTTGCGGCCCTGCGCGTCGCAGGGCAGGGCGGCCTCGCCGTGGGCTGCCACGAAGTCGTCCGAGATGTCGCGGGAGGCGTCGGCGATCGAGGTGGCGGGCACGTCGATGATGCCGCCGAAGGGCCGGTCGACGTCATGGATGATGAGCAGCGACGCGGTCAGCAGGATGGTGAGCACCACGAGGGTGGCGAGTTCCGTGCCGAATCTCCGCAGCGGCAGGCAGAAGGCGAGCACGATCACCGTCACCGCGAGGGTGACGAGCATGAACCAGTAGAACAGCGGCGCGATGGCCGGGGTCGATTCGGCGATGCGTGCCTGCCGTGCCTCGGAGCGGTCCCGGTCGGCGTCGATCAGGATCCCGAAGACCGCGTCCTGGCGGTCCACGCCCTTGAGCTGCTTGCGGAAGTCGGTGCTCCATACGCTGGGCGCGGTGGACGCGCTGCCGCGCACCATGGCCGGCCATTCGATGTCGTGGACGGCGCGGGCGTAGCAGACGGCGTCGGCCTGGAGGCGTACCCGCTGGGGATCGGGCGCGAAGTCGGCCACCTCGAAGAGGTGGTCCACCACGCCCGCCTCCTCCCGTGCGGCGTCCTCGGCGTCGCCGTAGGACTCGGCGGCCAGCACCATGACGAAGGCCAGGACGAGTACGGCGAGCGTCAGCAGCGGTTCCATGAAGTCGCGCACGGTGAGCGCGTCGGCCTGGTCCTCCACCAGCCGTGGGCGCAGGAGCCGGTTGGCCGCCAGGCCCAGCACCAGGGCCAGGCCCACCACCAGGAGGGTGGTCAGCACAGTCGTCCTCCGCTCCGTTCCGTTCCCCCGTCGTTGTCGGTGTCGTGGATAGCCGACAGGGGCGCGCCACACCCGGCGGCGCGAGGTCGTTGCATCCGTATGCAGGCCGAGTGAACGTTTCACCGTTCACGTGCGGGTGAGAGCGATGTGCGTGACACAGGGGACGGCCTGGGGGCGCGCAGGGGCGCGAAGGGAGGGCGTGCGCCCCTTTGCCGCGCTACGGAGAAGGGTGCGCGCCTCGAACGACCGACCATCACCATGCGTTACAGCTAGGGACCGACAGTGATTCCGCCAGGTCGGCCGGGGTGTCCTGACCACCCGTCACGAGCCGAGCGGATCAACACACTAACCGAAAGACAGCCGATGACAGTCGAGACCCGTCCGGCCCCGGCGGCGCCCGAGATCATTTCGCAGGAATCCGTACAGCTGAGCCTCAGCACCAAGGCGGCGCGCAACCTCGCGACCACCACCAAGTCCCAGCCGCAGATGCAGGAGATCAGCTCCCGCTGGCTGCTGCGCAAGCTTCCCTGGGTCCACACCCCCGGCGGCACCTACCGGGTCAACCGACGGCTGTCGTACGCGGTCGGGGACGGCCGGGTGACGTTCGTCCAGACCGGGTCCAAGGTGCAGGTCGTACCGGCGGAGCTCGGCGAACTGCCGCTGCTGCGCGGGTTCAGCGACCCCACCGCGCTGGCGGCGCTGGCCGACAAGTTCGTCCAGAAGGAGTTCGACGCCGGACAGGTGATCGTGGAGAGCGGCCGCAAGGCCGACCAGGTCTTCCTGATCGCCCACGGCAAGGTGGAGAAGCTCGGCAAGGCCAAGTACGACGACGCCGAGACGCGGCTGGGGATGCTCGCCGACGGCGACTCCTTCGGCGGCCGGATGCTGGCCTGCGACAAGGACGCCAAGTGGGAGTTCACCGTCCGCGCCACCACCAGGACCACGGCGCTGGTGCTCACGCAGGCCGCGTACAAGCAGGTGGCCGGCCAGTACGAGACACTGCGCAACCACGTCCAGGGGCTCTCCTCCAACGGGCACAAGCCGACGAACAAGTACGGCGAGGCCGAGATCAGCTTCCTGTCCGGCCACGAGGGCGAGCCGGACCTGCCGACCACCTTCGTCGACTACGAACTCGAACCGCGCGAGTACGAGTTGAGCGTCGCGCAGACGATCCTGAAGGTCCACAGCCGCGTCGCGGACCTCTACAACCAGCCGATGAACCAGACCGAGCAGCAGCTCAAGCTCACCATCCAGGCGCTGCGCGAGCGCCAGGAGCACGAGCTGGTC
The DNA here is from genome assembly GCF_002099185.1 of Streptomyces sp. CB03238. Classification (NCBI taxonomy): domain Bacteria; kingdom Bacillati; phylum Actinomycetota; class Actinomycetes; order Kitasatosporales; family Streptomycetaceae; genus Streptomyces; species Streptomyces sp. CB03238. The sequence continues at coordinate 74,064 of NZ_NBCN01000022.1, forward strand.
AACAACCCCGACTTCGGACTGCTGAACAACACGGACTACAACCAGCGCATCCAGGCCCACTCCGGCGCGCCCACCCCGGACGACCTGGACGACCTGATCAGCATGCGGCGCAACACGCAGTACCTGTTCGCCCACCCGCGCACGATCGCGGCGTTCGGCAAGGAGTGCAACAAGCGCGGTCTGTACATGGGCAGCGTCGACGTCGGCGGTCACCAGATCCCCGCGTGGCGCGGCATCCCGCTCCTCCCGTGCGGGAAGATCCCGGTCACCGAGCAGCACACGTCGTCGATCATCGCGATGCGTACCGGCGAGGACAACGAGGGCGTCATCGGCCTCTACCAGACGGGTCTCCCGGACGAGTACGAGCCCGGGCTCAACGTCCGGTTCATGGGCATCGACGAGAAGGCGATCATCTCGTACCTCGTCAGCACCTACTACTCGGCCGCGATCCTCGTGCCGGACGCGATCGGCATCCTCGAGAACGTCGAGGTCCGTCCGCGTGCCGAGTAGCCACTCCGGCCCGCCCGTGCGCACGCCCGTGCACGGGCAAGTGAAGGCGGCCACCCCGGCGGGCTGGGGAGGGCGGCAACGCGACTGGCGGGGCTGCCGTCCCTGTCGTCGTCGGCCGTGAACGGGAGCACGGCGGGCACCGCTCCTGTACGGGCCGCCACGGGCGGCCTCGGCACGGCGACCGGACCGGGCACGGCCGCCACCCGGCTGTGGTCACCGGGGCCCTCGCACCGCTCGGAGGCGTCGGAGGCGTCGGAGGTGTCCGCTTCAGGGGCCCCGGCGGCGGACGGCTCGGCGGGGCGGCCCGCGCTGTCCTGCCCGCCCGCCGTCGCCGAGGCCGCCGGCTGAGCCGTACGCGGCCCGCCCGCAACCCCCCACACACTCAGAATTTCAGAAGGAGTCGCCCCCATGACCGTGAACGACGTACTGCGCACCGACTACCAGAAGTCGGTGGCCGCGTACTGGAACACCAACCAGCAGGATCCGGTCAACCTGCGCCTCGGCGAGGTCGACGGCCTCTACCACCACCACTACGGGCTCGGCGAGTACGACCCCTCCGTACTGGAAGGCCCGGAGGGCACCCGCCAGGAGCGCATCACCCGGGAACTGCACCGCCTGGAGACCGCGCAGGCCGACATCCTGCTGGACCACCTGGGCCCCGTCACCGCCGAGGACCGGCTGCTCGACGCCGGTTCCGGGCGCGGCGGCACCAGCATCATGGCAAACCAGCGCTTCGGCTGTTACGTGGACGGGGTGTCGATCTCCGAGTACCAGGTCGGTTTCGCCAACACCCAGGCGGAGGAGCGCGGCGTCTGCGACCGCGTGAAGTTCCACTTCCGCAACATGCTGGACACCGGTCTGGAGGCCGGTTCACGCCGGGCCGCCTGGACCAACGAGACGACCATGTACGTCGACCTCTTCGAGCTGTACGCCGAGATGTCCCGCGTCCTGCGGCGCGGTGGCCGCTACGTCTGCATCACCGGCTGCTACAACGACGTCACCGGCGGTCGTTCCAAGGCGGTCAGCCGTATCGACGAGCACTACACCTGCAACATCCACCCGCGCAGCGAGTACTTCAAGGCCATGGCGGCCAACGGCCTGGTGCCGATCAACGTGGTCGACCTGACGGCGCAGACCATCCCGTACTGGGAGCTGCGTGCCAAGTCCTCGCTGGCCACCGGCATCGAGGAGCCGTTCCTCACGGCGTACAAGGAGGGCAGCTTCCACTACCTGCTCATCGCGGCCGACCGGATCTGACCGGATCCGATCCGTGGGGTGTGGGAGCGCGCCGAGGCGTACCGTGGGCTGGTAGGCAGCCTGCGTAGCGCACGTGGCCCACGTGGCGCACCTGGAAGGGACGGTGCCTCCCATGCCCGAGAAATCGCTGTTGCGGGGACTTGACGCCGGTACGCACGCCCACGGGCCCTGCCGGGGCGACATCGGCCGGCGGGTGGCCGCGCGCCGGGAGCAGCTCGGCCTGAGCCGCGAGGAGGTGGCCGTACGGGCGGGGTCGGCGCCCGGGTACATCCAATACCTGGAGGAGCAGACGGCCACGCCCGGCATCGGCTTCCTGCTGCGGCTGGCGGACGCCCTGGAAACCAGCGTCATGGAGCTGACCGGCGGCACCGCCGACCTGCCGCCCGGCACCGGCCACCCCCCGGTCCACCCCCAGCTCGTCGACCTCGGCCTCGACGAGTGCCGCACCCTGCTCGGCACGCACGGTGTGGGGCACGTGGCCGTGACGACGCACGACGGCCCCGCCATCCTGCCGGTCGACTACCTGATCACCGACGGCGAGGTCGCGTTCCGGGTGGGACGGGACACCCTGCCGCCCATGACCGGGGAAAGCCAGATGGCGTTCGAGGTCGACCACATCGATGACGCGCTGTGCCGCGGCTGGAGCGTCCTGGTCGTCGGCACCCCGCACGAGGTCACCGACCCCGATGCCGTACGGAGGCTCGACGACCTGGCGTACAGCACGCCGTGGTCCGAGGGTCAGGAGGCCTGCTGGATGGCGGTCACGCCCGCCCGCGTCAGCGGCCGGCGGATCGACGTGCCGTACGCGCACGCGTAAGCCCTCCGGACACGATCAGCGGGCTCAGGCGGGCAGCCGCAGGTCCCACGTCTCGCCCGGCTCGACGCTGACGGCCACGCCGCCGTCCAGCTCGACGCCGATCGGCTCGCTTCCCGAGCCGGGCACGGCGATGTGCAGGTTGCCCGGCGTCATGCGCAGCCGTACGCCCCAGTGGCCGCGGTAGCGGAGGGTGAAGTCGTACTCGGACAGCTCGGGCAGCGGCACCGGGTCGAGCCGCAGCACCCCGCCGCGCGTCTCCAGGCCGGTCAGTCCGCGCTGTACGAGGTCGAGGGTGCCCGCCATCGCGCCCAGGTGGATGCCCTCGCCGGTGGTGCCGCCCTGGACGTCGGCGATGTCCCCTTCGAGCGCCTCCTGGCAGAACCGCCATGCCTCGGAGCGCCGCACCCGGGCCAGGACCCAGCCGTGCACCAGGCCGCTCAGTGTCGAGCCGTGGCTGGTGCGGTGCAGGTAGTAGTCGACGGTGCGCCGCCAGGCCTCGTCGCCCAGGGAGTACCCCAGGCGGCGCATCAGCGCGCCCAGCTCGGCGGGCGAGAAGAGGTAGCCGAGCATCAGCACGTCGGCCTGCTTGGACGCCTGGTAGCGGTTGACCGAGTCGCCCTCGGCCTCCAGGATCCGGTCGAGCCGGCGGATGTCGCCGAACCGCCGGCGCCATCCCTCCCAGTCGAGTTCCGCGAGGTCGCCGAAGCCCTCGAACTGGCTGATGACGCCCTGGTGGAACGGCACGTGCAGGCCGCGTGAGACGTCCTCCCACAGCTCCAGCTCGCTGTGGTCCAGCTCCGTGCGCTCGGCCAGCTCGCGCCGGCGCGGCTCGGGAAGCTCGCGCAGCAGCTCCAGGGTGCGGGCGAGCACCCAGGCGGCGGTGACGTTGGTGTACGCGTTGTCGTCCAGGCCCGGCCGGTCGGCGTCCGGGTAGGCGTCGTGGTACTCGTCGGGGCCGAGGACGCCCCGGATGCGGTAGCGGGCCAGGTCTCCGTCCCAGGCGGCGCGGCAGGCCCAGAAGCGGGCGATCTGGAGGAGCATCTCCGCGCCCTTGGTGTGCAGGAACTCGGTGTCGCCGCTGGCCTCGCAGTACTGCCACACGTTGTACGCGATGGCCGAGCCGACGTGGTGCTGGAGGTGGGAGTGGTCGGGCAGCCAGCGCCCGGAGCGGGGGTTGAGGTGGAGCAGCTGGGTCTCCTCGCGGCCGTCGCTGCCGCTCTGCCAGGGGTACATCGCGCCGGTGCAGCCCGCGTCGCGGGCGGTGAAGCGGGCGCGTTCCAGCCGCCGGTGGCGGTAGGTGAGCAGGGCGCGGGAGACCTCGGGGAAGTGCAGGTTCAGGTAGGGCAGGACGAACAGCTCGTCCCAGAAGATGTGGCCGCGGTAGGCCTCGCCGTGCAGGCCGCGGGCCGGGACGCCGACGTCGAGGTCGGCGGTGTGCGGGGAGAGGGTCTGCAGGACGTGGAACAGGTGCAGGCGCAGGATGCGGCCCGCCTCGTCCGGCACCTCCAGCTCGGCCCGGCGCCACAGCTGCCGCCAGGCGGCGCGGTGGGAGGCCAGCAGCGACTCGAAGCCGGGTGCGCGGCGCACCCGGTCGACGGCGGCGTGCAGGGGGTCGCTGATCGCCGCGTCGTGGGAGGTGTGCAGGGCGACCGTCTTGTCGACGACGACCGCGCTGCCCGGCCGCACCTCGAAGCGGAAGCACTGGGTCACGCGGCAGTCGGCATGGTGGACGGTGAGCCCGGTGTCCTCGGCGCCGGCGGTGGCCGTGCGGGCGGCCATGCCGATACGGATGTCGGAGGTACGGGTACGGCAGCGCAGCCACACGGTGTCGGCGGCGGAGTCGCCCGTGTGCACATGGGTGAGGTGGCGTGAGGCGAGCTGCCGGTAGCGGGCCACGCCGCTGTTGGTGACGTCGCCGTCGAGGGCGGCCTCGACGTCCAGCGTTCCCGCCCAGTTCTCGGCGGTGAACTCGGTGCGCAGCGCGGCGAGGTGCGGGTCGGCCATGTGCACGACGCGGGTTTGCCGCACCGCGAGGCGCCGGCCGTCGTCGTCCTCGTACCGGGTCAGGCGCTCCAGGGTGCCGGAGCGCAGATCGAGCGTCTGGCGGTGATCGATCAGCTGGTCGCTGTCGGGGCCGAGCCATTCGCCGGGGGTGTCCGGGTCGCCGATGCGGTAGCGCAGCGGCAGCCAGTTCGGCAGGTTGACCATGTCCTCGTTCTCGACGGCGCGGCCGGCCACGTCGGACGTGAGGCGGTTGTAGCAGCCCGCCACATACGTGCCCGGGTAGTGGATGCCGTCGGCGGAGCACTCGGTGGCGGCGCCGCGGGTGGCGAAGTAGCCGTTGCCGAGGGTGCACAGGGACTCGCGGAGGCTCTCCTTGGCGGGCGCGTACCCCTCGTACTCCCAGGTCCAGTCCGTCACGACGGCACTCCTTCGTAGAGCAGCTCCGTGAGGTCGTGTACGACGGTGTCGGCGCCCGCGCGGCGCAGTGCGCCCCCGGTGTCCGGGCCCGCCACGCGGTCCACGCCGACGACCAGCCCGAAGCCGCCGCGCCGGCCGGCCTCGACGCCCGCCAGGGCGTCCTCGACGACGGCGCAGGCGGCGGGCGGCGTGGCGAGCCGGCGGGCCGCCTCCAGGAAGAGCGCGGGGTCGGGCTTGCCGGGCAGCCGGAGCCGGGCCGCCTCGGCTCCGTCGACGCACGCGTCGACGAGGTCGAGGACCTTGGCGGAGGCGAGGACCTCGCGGGCGTGGCGGGAGGCGGAGGCGGCGGCGAGCGGGATGCCGGAGCGGCGCAGGGCGTGCAGCAGCCGCACCGCGTCCGGGTAGGCGTCGATGCTCTGCTCCCGGAGCCGTTCGGTGAACAGTCGTTCCTTTTCGGCGGCGACCGCCGCGACGGTGCCGGGGGACGGGTTCAGTCCGCGGGAGGCGAGGAAGGCGGCCGCGCCGTCGGGGCGGGACTTTCCGTCGACGTACCGGAGGTAGTCCTCGGTGGCGTCGAACGGCCGGCGCTGGGCGGGGTCGGCGGGCGGGTGGGCCCGCAGGTGGGCGTCGAAGGCCGCCTTCCAGGCCGTGGCGTGCGCCCGGGCCGTGTCGGTGAGCACGCCGTCGGTGTCGAACACCACGGCGCGCATCGCCCGCAGCCGGTGGGCGGGGGCCTGTGAGGTCATGGGCGGGCCTCCTTCGGCGGGCCTCCTTCGGTGGTCCTGGCCTCGGCGGGTTCCCTGCCAGGGGCTTCGTACGCGGAGATACGCGGAGAGTCGTCACCATCCGTCACCCGAAAGTGGAACCTCCGCCGGCTCTTGATCCTCTTCCCTCCCGAAGCGCGCGCAGCCAGCTGAAGAGACGAGAGAGAAGGGGGCGCCGTGTCGATGGCCCACATGCCGTACGGTCCACGGCCGCCCCTGGCGGAAAGGCACTTATGTTCAGCAAGGCTCTCGCGCCGGAGTACCAGGGTGCGCTCAGCGCGCTGTCGGTGAACTCCTCGCTCACCGATGTGCTCGCCGCGGCGACCGAGCAGATGACCGCCGCCCAGCGGGCGGGGGACGCGCACGAGACGGCCCGCGCGGCGCTCGCGGTGGCGGAGGCGCACCGGCGGCTCGGCCAGGTGGAGGCCGCCGACCGGGCATGGAAGTCGAGCTACCGCACGGCCCGTTCGGCCGGGGACGTACCGGCCATGGCGTGGGCGCTGTGGAGCGGCGGCACCCTGGCCCGGCAGCGCGGAGCGCTCGCGCTCGCCTTCCGGCTGCTGCGGTACGCGGCCGACCTGGGCAAACGCGGCGGGGACGTGGTCGTCCACGGCTACTCGCTGGCCGGGCTCGCGGAGACAGGCCGTATCCAGGGCGACTACGAGGCGGTCGGCGCCCTGCACGACGAGCTGCTCGCGGAGGCACGCGCGCGTGGCGAGGCCCGGCACACCGTGTGGGCGCTGGAGGGCATCGCGCAGATGCACCGCAACAGTGGCCGGTACGACACGGCGTACGAGCTGTTCGAGGAGGCCGCCGGAATAGCCGCTGCCGCCGACGACCGGCGCGGTCACGCCTGGGCGCTGCGCGGGCTGGCCGACATCGTCTCCGTACGCGACGGGGACGCCGCCCGCGCGCTGGAGCTGCTCGGCCGGGCGGAGGCGGGCTGCCGCGAGATGAACCTGTCGAGCGCGCTGGCCTACAACCACAAGATGCGCGCGAACGTGCTGTACCGGGCGGGGCGGTACGCGGAGGCGCTGGAGACGTACGAGCAGGCGCTGGCCGAGTTCCGCGAGATGGACGAGCCGCGCGGCCAGGCCCTCTCCCGCCTGGGCGCCGTCAAGGCCCGCGCCCGGCTGGGTGTCGCCGACCCGGCCCGCACCGCCGCCGAACTCGCCGAGCTGGGCGGCGTCCTGGACCGGATAGGCCTCCGCCACGCGCGCGCCATGGTCGACAAGGCCCACACCGAGCTCGGCCTGCCCATCGAGGAGCCCCACCGATGACACTCCCCCGGCCCACCGCCCCTAACGCCACGTCCAGCCCCACGCCCCGGGACGCCCCGGCCGCCTCCACGACCCCGGCACGGGCCACCCGAGAGGCCCCGGCCCCGGTCCCGGCCCTTGCCCCGGTCCCAGGCGCGGCAGACCCCGCGGCCCCGCCGGAGGGCCCCGCCCCGCTGGACGCACCCCGCCCGCTGGACGAACCCTGCCCGGTGGGCCACCCCCGCGCGCGGGACACTCCCGGCACGAAGGGCCACCCGCCCGGCCGTGAAGCCGCCGGCACGGGACGGGCCACGGCCACGCCGGACGGCCCAGGCTCGGCAGACCCCTCGGCCCCGCCCCGGTGGAAGGCCCCGCCCCGGTGGACGCACCCCGCCCGGTGGGCCACCCGCGCGGCCGGGAAACCGTCTGCGCGGGGCAGGCCACGGGCACGACGGACGCCCCCGGCGAGGCAGGGCCGAGTTCCGGCCGGGAGGACCCGGGCGCGGGGTTCGGCACGGGCCCATGCGGTGACCCTGCCGGGGGCCTGCCGCCCGGGACGGGCGGCCCCGGCACGCGGGAGCACGCGCGCGTGCCGGACGCCTCGGACCCGCAGGGCATCCCGGGCGTCGTGGGCCCCGTACCGGTGGACGGACCGTGTGCGGGCGACCACGCGGCCGCACCGGACGGCGTCGTCGCGGGCGGCGCGCGCGACCACCCGTCCGAGCCGGACGCCGCCGACGTGCTGGCGCGGTGTCGGGGGATGGTGGAGCCGGTGTTGCGGGCGCGGGTGGCGGGGATGCACGCGTGGCCGGCGGAGATGGCCGGGTACGCCTTCGGGTGGTGCGAGCGCGGCGGTGAGCCGCGTACCGGATCGTCCGGGAAAGGGGTGCGTCAGGCGCTGGCCGTGCTGTGCGCCGAGGCGGCGGGGGCGGCGGCGGAGAGCGCCGTCGACGGGGCCGTGGCCGTGGAGCTGGTCCACACCTTCTCCCTCCTCCACGACGACATCATGGACGGCGACGAGACCCGCAGGCAGCGACCCGCCGCCTGGAAGGCGTACGGGACGGGGCCCGCCGTCCTGGCCGGGGACGCGCTGTTCGCGCTTGCCTTCGAGGTGCTCGCCGGTTCGCCCGGCCCGCACGGCGGGGCGGCGGTGCGGCGGCTGTCCCGGGACATGGCGGACGTGGTGGACGGCCAGGCCGAGGACCTGCTGTTCGAGGGCCGGCCGTGGACCGGACCGGGCGCCGTCCCGGTCGACGCGTACCTCCGCATGGCCGAGCACAAGACGGGCGCCCTGCTGGGCTGCGCGGCGGCGCTGGGCGCCCTGCTGGCGGGTGCCCCGGCGGCGACGGTGGACGCCCTGTCCACGGCGGGGCGGCAGCTCGGCGTCGCCTTCCAGGCGGTCGACGACGTACTGGGGCTGTGGGGCGACCCGGCGACGACGGGCAAGCCGGTCCACGGTGACCTGCGGCGCCGGAAGAAGACCCTGCCGGTGCTGGCCGCCCTGGCGGCGGACACACCGGCCTCCCGCCGGCTGGCCGCGCTCCTCGCGGAGCCCGGTCCGCCGGCCGGGGCCGCGCTGCGGCGGGCGGCCGGGCTCGTGGAGGAGGCGGGCGGCCGGGAGGCGGCCCTGGCGGAGGCGCGGGACCGCCTGGACCGGGCGAGGGACTGCCTCGGCAGCGTCCCGCTGGCTCCGGAGCCGGCCGGCCGGCTCCTCGCGCTGCTGCCGTACGTGATGGGGCGCTCCGTGTGACGTGCGTACGGAACGGACGGTTCCGACAAAGTCGGTCAACGCCAGGAAAACGGCCAATTCCCCACCCGGCACGCACATCCGTTATGAGGCAATGCCAGCGAATCTGCACACCGAATGTACAGGCGTCACACCGCCTCCCACGGCCCCTCATGACACCGGCCGGACGACTCCGCCCTTGATACCGGAATGTCCCGTTCCGAAACGCCCGGGCGGCAGCCCCTGGAAAGGCAAACGGCCACCCATGTGAAGAAGCTGGCACCAAGTCATGGACGTACCTGCACATCGACGTAATTCCGCACCGGTGAACCGTCGTTACGGGCCCTCGCAGGATTGGCTGAGCAACGCACCCCCGTGCTTTGATCCTTCGCACTGCGGCGGCCGTACAAAGGCTCGCTCCGTAGTCATTTCGAGTTATTCGTGAAGGGAACCTCACCACATGAACCCCCAGATCCAGACCCAGGAGATCTCCGACGCCGACCTGGACGCCGTGTCCGGTGGCCTCCACAGCGCCGTTGCCAACGGTGTCGTCGGCAGCGCGACCGCCACGCTCGACTCGGTCGCCCCGGTCTCCGCTGTCGCCACCTCGGGCGTCGCCGCCGTCGAGTCCTTCGCGGGCCTGAACTCCTCGGCGCTCACCGGCTTCGTCGCCGGTCTCTGAGACGGCATGAGTGAGCCCCGGAACTTCCCTGTTCCGGGGCTCACCGCGCTGTTCGCTTCCTGAATCGGACATTTGCAGTCGAGGGAAGAGTTACGTGCAGTTCCGCCAAAAGGCCCTTTCCAAGCTGCAGTCCCCAGAGGAAATAGACCTGCCGGTGCGTTTCGCCCGGCCGCAGGGCCTCCTCGTCCTGACCGTCACCGTCCTCGCCATGGCCGCCGCGGCCGTCTGGGCCGTCACCGGATCGGTCTCCTCCACGCTCACCGCGCCGGGCGTCCTCACCCACGGCAAGGGCAGTTACATCCTCCAGAGCCCCGTCGCCGGCCAGGTCACCGGCGTACTCGCCGAGGAGGGCGATCACCTCCCCGCGGACGCGCCACTGCTGAAGGTCCGCAGCCCCCAGGGCGGTGACTCCGTGGTGCGCACCATCGCCGCCGGCCGGGTCACGGCCCTCGTCGCGACGATCGGCTCCGTGGTCACGACGGGCTCGGACGTGGCGGCCGTCGAGCGGGTCGAGGCGGAGGACGCGCCCCTGATGGCGATGGTGTACGTACCGGCCGACCGGGGCGCGACCGTACCCGTGGGCGCCTCCGTCGACCTCACCGTCCAGTCGGTGCCGACGCAGACGTACGGCGTCCTGCGCGGCCGGGTGAAGGCCGTCGGCCGGACCGCCCAGACCCGTCAGCGGATCACCGCCTTTCTCGGCAACAGCCAGCTGGGTGAGCAGTTCTCGCGCGCCGGCCAGCCGGTCGCGGTCCTCGTCGAGCTGGAGCGGTCGTCCTCGACGAGGACGGGCTACGCGTGGTCGACGTCGGACGGCCCGGCATACGCACTCGATTCCATGACCCTGGTGAGCGCCTCCGTGCATCTGGCCTCTCAGGCCCCGATCGATTGGCTGCTCCCGTGAGCGCGCCGGGCGGCCGCCGCCGCGCCCAGCCGGCGCCGAGGACGCGCACCACCAAGCGGCCCAGGACCGTCCGCACGCCCACCGTGCTCCAGATGGAGGCCGTGGAGTGCGGCGCCGCCTGCCTCGCCATGGTGCTCGCCCACCACGGGCGCCATGTGCCGCTGGAGGAACTGCGCATCGCCTGCGGCGTCTCCCGCGACGGCTCACGCGCCAGCAACGTCCTCAAGGCGGCTCGTAGTTACGGCCTCCAGGCCAAGGGCATGCAGATGGAGCCGGCGGCGCTGGCCGAGGTGCAGGCCCCGGCCATCCTGTTCTGGGAGTTCAACCACTACGTCGTCTACGACGGGACGGGGCGCCGCTTCGGCCGCCGGGGCGTACACATCAACGACCCCGACAAGGGGCGCCGGTTCGTCTCGCCGGAGGAGTTCGACACCAGTTTCACCGGGGTCGCCCTGGTCTTCGAGCCGGGACCGGACTTCCGCCGGGGCGGCCGCAAGCCGGGTGTCCTGGGCGCCGTGCCCGCGCGGCTGCGCGGCACGACGGGCACCCTGCTGGCCGCGCTGGTGGCGAGCCTCCTGCTGGTCGCGGTAGGCGCGGCGGTGCCCGCGCTGAGCCGTACGTACATCGACATGTTCCTGATCGGGAACCAGACCTCGGTGCTGGGCCCGCTGTTCGCGTCCATGGCGGCGATGGTCGCCCTGACCGCCGTATTGACCGGGCTGCAACAGGCGAACCTGCTGCGCGGGCGCATCATCTCCTCCACCCTCAGCAGCGCCCGCTTCCTCCGGCATTTGATGCGGCTGCCGGTCACGTTCTTCGCCCAGCGCAGCCCTGCCGACCTGGTGCAGCGGCTGCAGTCCAACGACGCGGTGGCCGAGACACTGGCGCGGGACCTGGCGGCCGCGGGCGTGGACGGCATCGTCGTCATCCTCTACGCGCTGCTGCTGTGGACGTACGACCCGCAACTGACCGTGGTGGGGGTGCTGATAGCGCTCCTCAATGTGGTGGCGATGCGGATAGTGATCCGGTTGCGGGCGACGCACACGCAGAAGCTGCGGGCCGACAGCGCACGGCTGACGAACACCTCGTACACCGGTCTCCAGCTGATCGAGACCATGAAGGCGACCGGCGGCGAGAACGGCTACTTCCGCCGCTGGGCGGGCCAGCACGCGGCGACCCTGGAGGTGCAGCAGCGCCTCGGGGTGCCGACCGCCGCCCTGGCCGTCGTCGCGCCCACCCTGGCGACGGTCAACAGCGCGCTGATCCTGTGGATCGGCGGACTGCGAGCCGTGGAGGGCCACATCTCGATCGGCCTGCTCGTCGCGTTCCAGGCCCTGGTGACGCGGTTCACCGCGCCCATCACCCGGCTGAACGGCGTGGCGGGCCGCATCCAGGACTTCGCCGCCGACGTGGCCCGGCTGAAGGACGTCGAGAGCTTCCCCGTCGACGCCCTCTACGCACGCGTGGAGCCGGACACGAGCACCCGCCGCCTCAAGGGCCATGTGGAGCTGGACGACATCACCTTCGGCTACAGCCCACTGGACAAGCCGCTGCTGAGCGGTTTCTCCCTGACCGTGGGACCCGGGCAGCAGGTGGCGCTGGTCGGCGGCTCCGGCAGCGGCAAGTCGACCGTCTCCCGGCTGATCTCGGGCCTCTACGCCCCCTGGGAGGGGACGATCCGCATCGACGGGCAGCGCCTGGAGGACATCCCGCGCGGTGCGCTGGCCGCCTCCGTGTCGTTCGTCGACCAGGACGTGTTCCTCTTCGAGGGGACGGTGCGGGACAACGTGGCGCTGTGGGACCCCTCCATACCGGACGACGCCGTCGTCGCCGCGCTCAAGGACGCCGCCGTGTACGACGACGTCATCGCGCGCCGCCCCGGCGGCATCCACAGCCGTGTCGAACAGGACGGCCGCAACTTCTCGGGCGGGCAGCGCCAGCGCCTGGAGATCGCCCGCGCGCTGGTGCGGCGCCCCAGCATCCTCGTGCTGGACGAGGTGACGAGCGCGCTGGACGCCCGGACCGAGCAGGTCATCATCGACAACCTGCGGCGGCGGGGCTGCGCGTGCGTGGTCATCGCCCACCGGCTGTCCACGGTCCGCGACAGCGACGAGATCGTGGTCCTGGACCACGGCACGGTCGTCGAACGCGGCCGCCACGAAGAACTGCTCGCCGCCTCCGGCGCGTACGCCGAGCTGGTCAAGGAGCGCTGACATGTCCGTCCACCCGGACTCCGTCCATCCCGGGGTGGCCGCCGCCGACCCGGTGGTCCACGCGCTGGGCGCCCTGGGCTCCCCCGTCGACTGCGCGGGGCTGCGCACCGTACCGCTGGAGGGGCCGCACGTGCTGTGGCTGGTCGTCACGGGCGGGCTGGACCTGTTCGCGGTCGACGCCGCCCAGCAGGGCCACTGGCACTTCCTGGGCCGCCTGGAGGCCGGGAGCCTGCTCCTGGGCCCGGTCGAGGGCCCGCAGCACACCCTGGTGGGCCGGCCGACGCAGGACTGCGCGCTGCGCCGGATCGGGCTGCGGGAGCTGTACGCGGGGCAGGGGCACGCGTACGCCGGGTACGACGCGTACGCCGCGCAGGACCCGTACGACACGTACGCCGGGCACGACCCGTACAGCACGTACGCCGAACCCACCCCCCTGGAGCACGCCTTCGCGCTGGGCACCGCCCGCAGCCTGGGCGTCCTGTTCGAGGCACCGCTCGACGACGGGCGCCCGCCGGGGGACGAGGCCCTGTCCGACGACGACATGCTGTGGATGCCGGTTCCGCCGGGCAGCGTCCAGTACGGCGCCTCGTACAGCGCGGACGCGGCGGCCGAGCTGCTGGTCGACGGGGCGCTGTGGCAGCGGATGGTGAACCAGCAGTACCGGCTGCTGTCCGCCGTGGACCGCTGGATCGAGCAGCTGGAGCGTGCCCACGAGGACCGGGCGGCGGCCGGCATGAAGGCGGGCGAGACCGTCCGCGCGCGGGCGGACCAGGCGCTGCTGGCGTCGATCGGCGGGCCCGACCGCGCCGGCCGGAAGAAGAGCTCCGCGGCGGCCGACGACGCCACGTACGCGGTGTGCCGGCAGGTCGCCCGCGCGGCCGGGATCACGCTGGCCGAGCCGTCGGCGAGCGGCGTGGCCGACGAGCGGACCGGCGCGGTGGAGCGCATCGCGGTCGCCTCCCGGGTCCGCACCCGCGCGGTGCGGCTGGAGGGGCGCTGGTGGCGTACGGACTCCGGGCCGCTGGTGGGGCACTGGGCGAAGTCCGGCGCCCCGGTGGCGCTGCTGTGGCGGCGCGGCCGGTACGAGGCGGTGAACCCGGCGTCGGGGCTGCGGCTGCGGATCGGCGAGGAGAAGGCCGCCGAGCTGGAGCCGCGGGCGGTGATGTTCTACCGCCCGCTGCCGGAGCGGCCGATGACGCCGTTGCGGCTGCTGGGCTTCAGCCTGCGCGGCGCCGGGGGCGACGTACGCAATCTGGCCCTCGCGGGGCTGGTGACGGTGGGGCTGGGCGCGCTGGTGCCGATCGCGACGGGCCGGATTTTGGGCGTGTACGTACCGGCCGCGCAGACGAGCCTGATCGTGCAGGTGGCGCTGGCCGTGATGATGGCGGGCGTGGTGTCGGCGGCGTTCATGCTGATGCAGAACCTGACGGTGCTGCGGATGGAGGGACGCATCGAGAGCGTGCTCCAGCCGGCCGTGTGGGACAGGCTGCTGCGGCTGCCGACGAAGTTCTTCGCCGAGCGCTCCACCGGGGAGCTGGCCAGCGCCGCCATGGGGATCAGTGCGATCCGCCGCGTACTGACCGGGGTGGGCCCGGTGGCCGTGCAGGCGAGCACGGTCGGCGTGATGAACGTAGTGCTGCTGCTCTTCTACAGCGTGCCGCTGGCACTGGTGGCGATGGCGATGCTCCTCTTCATCGCGGTCGTCTTCCTCGGTCTCGGGCTGTGGCAGGTGCGCTGGCAGCGGCGGCTGGTCGAGCTGAACAACAAGCTCAACAACCAGGCCTTCCAGACCTTGCGCGGGCTGCCGAAGCTGCGTGTCGCGGCGGCGGAGAGCTTCGCGTACGCGGCGTGGGCGCGGGAGTTCGCCCGCTCGCGGGAGCTCCAGCAGCGGGCGGGCCGGATCCGGAACGTGACCACCGTGCTGGACGCGGTCTATCTGCCGCTCTGCTCGCTCATCATGTTCATGCTCCTGGCGGGCCCGGCGCGCGGCAGTATGACGGCCGGTGAGTTCCTCACCTTCAGTACGTCGGTGACGATGCTGCTGACATCGGTCACCCAGGTCACCGGGGCGCTGGTCTCGGCCGCCGCGGCGCTGCCCCTGTTCGAACAGATCAAGCCGGTCCTGGACGAGGCCCCCGAAGTCCGCGGATCCACCACCCAGCCCGGCGTCCTGTCCGGCGCCATAGAGGCCCGTAACCTCTCCTTCCGGTACTCCGACGACGCGCCCCTGGTCCTCGACGACGTGTCGCTGGACATCCGGCCGGGCGAGTTCGTGGCGGTCGTCGGCCCCAGCGGCTGCGGCAAGTCGACCCTGCTGCGCCTGCTGATCGGCTTCGACCGGCCGGTGACGGGCAGCGTCCTGTACGACGGCCAGGACCTGACCGCCCTCGACCAGGCGGCGGTGCGCCGCCAGTGCGGGGTCGTCCTGCAGAACGCCCAGCCCCTCACGGGCTCGATCCTGGACTGCATCAGCGGCGCCGAATCCTTCTCCCAGGAGGAGGTGTGGTCGGCCGCCGAGATGGCAGGCCTGGCGGAGGACATCAGGCGCATGCCGATGGGCCTGCACACGATGATCGCGGGCGGCGGGGCGATCTCCGGCGGCCAGCGCCAGCGCCTGATGATCGCCCAGGCCCTGATCCGGCGCCCCCGGATCCTGTTCCTGGACGAGGCGACGAGCGCCCTGGACAACGAGGCCCAGCGCATCGTCATCGACTCCACGCGCCGCCTCAACGCCACCCGCCTGGTCATCGCCCACCGCCTGTCCACGGTCATGGACGCCGACCGGGTGATCGTCATGTCGGCCGGCCGCGTCGTCGAGCAGGGCCCCCCGTCCGCGCTCCTCGCCGACCCGCGCGGGCACCTGTACGAGCTGGTACGCCGCCAAATGCGCTGACCGGACACCCCTCGAAAGGGTGGGCTTCGCCCTCCGGGGCGCGCCGGTCCCCACGAAACCGGGAACCCCTCCCTCCGAACCCCGCCCGGACGGACCGGGCGGCGCGTCCACGGAGGAACAGATGCTCAGGAAGGCCTTTGCCTGCGCGGCCCTCGTTACGGCTGCCATGGCGCTCGGCGCAGCCCCGGCCGCCGCTCACGGCGGCGACAACAACGACGACCACGGCAACTTCCACGCCGTCGAGTGGGACAAGGGCAAGGTCGCCGCCCTGGAATCCGCCGGCGGCGCCAAGATCTCCGCCGGCGGCTGGCACAAGGGCGGCGCCATCGGCGCCAACTGGTAGTCACTCACCCCGCCGTAACCCCGGCCGCCGGGACGACCCCAGTCGCCCCGGCGGCCGCGTCGTTGTGCGGCGCCGTTGCTATGGGGCGCCGGCTCCGGAGCCGCTCCCGTCGTGCTTCTTCGCTCGAGCTCGTGACCCGCGCCTTCGGGCCTTCGGAACCGGCTCCTCGTCAATGGCGGCGGACAGCGGCTGGACGGGCGGTGGCTGCCGACCGTCGACGTCGGCCAGGCCCGGCAGCACCGTTTCCGGATCGACCGGCGGGCGCGGCCCCTGTGCCTGCACCACCGGCTCCAGGATTCCCCTGCGGGTCAGCTCCGCCACGTCGATGAGCGGCCCCTCCAGCACCCGCGTGAGCAGACAGGTCTGTGCCGGCTCCTGTTCGGTGAGGTGGCGCAGGACGGACAGGATCTCGACGAGTTCGGCGCTCCAGGACGGCTGCCAGCGCCGACCAGGACACGGGCCCGCGCCTCGGGGCTGACGGACGGATGACTGTTGAGCACCCGCGACACCGTGGCGACGAACATTCCCGCCTCGGCCGCGACATCCTTGATGCCCGCCACGCCGGGACCACCCCTGGTGAGCCGTGTAATCGATTCCAGGAGGGATTGGAAACGATCACACAGGCAGGC
The DNA here is from genome assembly GCF_002099185.1 of Streptomyces sp. CB03238. NCBI lineage: Bacteria > Bacillati > Actinomycetota > Actinomycetes > Kitasatosporales > Streptomycetaceae > Streptomyces > Streptomyces sp. CB03238. The sequence continues at coordinate 90,482 of NZ_NBCN01000022.1, forward strand.
GACAAGGGGTGCGGTGGGGAGCGAGACCGGATGACGACGAAGACGCGGCGGGAAGGTACGTGCCCCTCGGGCGCACCACGCAAAGCGCGGTGGGCTACCCCATGACCTCGCGGGCCGCGTCGAGAAACGTCGACCGGTTGCCCTCCAGGTAGTCCCGCACGCTCTCACCGTCGGGCAAGCCGTGCCACACGGTCCTGTTGAGGTCGAGGAAGTGCGCGTGTGCGGCGTCATGCACGGTCAGGGGGAACTGGATGCGCAGGAGCCGATCCGCGACCCACAGCCTGTTCATGACGTCCTGGGTGGTGACGTACCAGTCATCGGTGTCCTCCCACTCGGACGGCCGGGTATAGGCGCAGCGTTCCGCCTCTGCCGAGACCTCGATGAACCGCTCCAGCAGCGCCAGCCGTTCCGCGCGCCGCGTCTCCGACAAGGCGATCCGCTGCCGTTGCTGTTCGGCACGTTCCGCTGATCGCTGAGTCCTGTGCTGGACGAGGTAGGACAACACGCCGCCGAGGACAACGCCGCCCAACGATATGAGTGACACCCAGACCTGACCTGCCATGACCATCATCTTTCCATAGCGTCGATCTTTGAGACGACCCCGTCGTGGCTGGTGTGGTCACGGCACCCGAGCCGTCCTCGGCAGCCCCGCTTACCGGACTGAGCCCACGTCAGTTCTGCATGACGATCCCGGTGTTACTGCGCGAGGGGAGCGGATCGGGCCCGCAAGGGCCCCGGCCGTGGAGCCTGCCGTTGGAGGACCGGGTGTGGCTTGTGGCCAGTGGACGGAACGGCCGGCTCGTATCTCGTAGCGGATCCGCAGTCGCGTGAACTGGTGGAGCCAGGCGAAGGTCTGCTCGACGACCCAGTGGGTCTTTCCCAGGCCGGGCCGTGTGCTGTGGCGTTGCGGGCGATCTTCGGTGTGATGCCCCCTGCACGGAGAAGCCGGCGGTACTTGTCGAGTCGTGACCATGGTCGGCGAACAGCCGCCTGGCCGGTGCCGGGCTCGGTCAACCGGCGAAGGTCCGGTGTGAGCCTCCCTTTCAAGACCCTCACGTGTGAGCCATCGACCGCCGCCGTCGGCCAGGTCCACAAGGCCGGCCCGCCGGAGCTCCGTCAGAAGGACCGCGTGCAGGCGGGGCCAGACGTCCGCTTCAGCCCAGTCCCGCTGGGCAGCCCGATCGTCCACCGGCAACCGCCCCGGGCATCACCGGCGCCGCGGTGGACGGGGCGGCAGCGACGAGTCTCCGTAGCGGGTGGCAATCGCGGCGGCACGGTTGCGCAGGGAGGTGCGCAAGGACTGCGGGGCCAGGGCTTCCGCGTCCGTGCTGAGCTGCCACAGCGCCCATTCGGCGTGTCGTGAATCCTGGAAGGTCACCTCCAGCCGTAGCCAGCCGTCTGCGTCGGGTTCTTCTGCACGGACGGCCAGCGCGGTGTCCAACAGGTCCTCTCGCCGCGCCGGGTCCACCCGTACCAGCACGGTGATGTGGTCGCCGCCGGAGAGAAACCGCGCGGAGCGTTCCCTCCAGATCCGGTCCAGATCGGCCCGGTTTGGTCGCTGTGCCGTTTCGGGGAGCTCCTCGGCGGCCAACACCCGCGACAGCCGGTAGGTGCGGTCCGCGCCAGATCTCGTGGCCAGCAAGTAGCCCCGGTCGCGTACGGTGACCAGGCCGATCGGGTCCACCGTGCGCCACTGTGGCGTCTGGCCCATGGCCGCGTAGTGGATGCGCAGCTTGTGTCCGGCGAGCACCGCGCGCCTGACCTCGATCATTGTGGTGTCCGGTACCTCATCGGTGATCAGCCGGCGTGAGAGCAGGTCGGTCTCCGGGTCGACGAGAAATCGCTGGGCCGCGTCGCTCGCGGAGGCCCGGTGGCTTTCGGGCAGCGCGTCGACCACTTTTCGCATGGCCGAAGCGAGCGCCGAGCCGAGGCCGAATACCTGCTCGCCGCGCCCCGATCCGGCGGTCAGCAGGGCGAGGGTCTCGTCGTGGTTCAGTCCGGTGAGCTCGGTCCGGAAACCGGGCAGCAGCGCGAAACCGCCGTGCCTGCCGCGTTCGGCGTAGACCGGGACGCCAGCTGCGGACAGCGCCTCGATGTCACGCAGCACGGTGCGGGTGGATACGTCCAGCTCGCGGGCCAGCGTGTCCGCTGTCAGCCGACCGCGCTGACGCAGCAGCAGCACCAGAGAGACCAACCGGTCGGCGCGCATGCGAACACTTTATCGGAATACATGACTGAGGGTGTCGTGATTTGTTGGGAGGCTCGTTGACGCGACGTCAAACCTGGCGGCTACCGAGCCGATGGACGTGCGTACTCCCGATGAATCGAATGGAGCTGATGTGGCAGTGGAGCGAACGGCGGTCAACCCGGTGACGTGGTCGGCGGAGCTGGGTTTCAACCAGGGCGAGGTCGTCTCCGGGCACACCCGGACCCTGTACATCTCGGGGCAGACCGCGATGAGCGTGGACGGCAAGCCCCAGCATGACGGTGACATGGCGGCACAGTTGGCGCTGAGCATCGACAACGTGGAGGCCGTGCTCGGCAAGGCCGGCATGTCTCTCGCGAACCTCGTCCGGCTCAACGTCTACACGACCGACGTCGATCTGCTTTTCCAGCACTACGGCGTGCTGGCGGCGCGGTTGGGCGCCGCCGGGGTGGCGCCGACCACCACGATGCTCGGGGTGACGCGGCTGGCGATCCCCGGCCAGATGGTCGAGTTGGAGGGGACCGCCGTCGCCTGATGCGACCTTCGCCGACCCTGCTCCTCGTGCCGGTTGAACCGGCACGAGGAGCAGGCTGCTCAGACCATGCGTCCTGCAAGAGCCACGGCGGCGAGGACAGCAAGCACACGCATCGTGCTCCAGGTGGATTCGGCAGCGAGCGCTCCGCGTGGCCGCCGCCGTGGCCGCCTACGTCGAGCGGCGCATCACCCCCCCGGCTCACCACCGAGACGGACACCGCCCTCGCGGACCGGCCGACAGGGGCGGTCGAGCGCGCCCGTTCTGACGCCGACTCACACGGTCGGCGGTCCGGACGGTGGTGGGCGTGGGGCGAGTTGAGTCGGGTGGGACCGGGGTCAAGGGATCAGGGCCGGAGACGTCGCGGACTTCACGGTCATTCGTGGTGCACCCCGGCCGTCCGCGCGGGCCGACCAGAGGTCGGCGCCGAAGTCGCCGGGCAGGGCGTAGAGAAGGGTGTGGTCGTTCAGCCACAGGACCTGGTCGTCGACGCTTCTGGTCTCGGCGACCGCCGTCTCCCGGCCGGTCCGCAGGTACAGGACGTGGAGGCGCCAGGGGGCGGCGGTCGGCGTCCCGGGGAGGCGCTTCTTGAAGGCGACGCGAGTGCCGTCCGGGGAGAGGGAGGGGCACTCGACGTTCTCGCGCAGGGTGCGCACGGTACGCCGGGACAGGTCGCCCTCGACCAGGTGGGTACGGCCGCCGGTGGCGAGGGTGGCGTAGAAGCGGTTGTCGTCGGTGGCGAAGGTGACACCCCAGAAGTTGTGGTCGGCGGCCCGCTGTCGCCGTCCCTCCTTGAGGACGGTGAATTCCTCCAGGTTCGGGTGGAGGGTGCGGGTGCGCGTGTCGTAGAGGGCGGTGCGGGTGGAGAAGGCGCCGGCCGCGTACGAGTCTCCGCCGACGAACACCGTCCACGCCACCAGCCGTCCGCTGGGCGACACCCGGGCGCGGGTGGGCGTGCCCGGCACCGGGAACGTGCGCACGGGCCGCAACCGCGCGTCCAGGAGCACGGCTTCGTGACCCGGGAGCACCCCGTCGACGGCCCGGAGGCAGATGCCCGTGCCGGCCGCCGCGTGGAAACGCAGGCAGTCGACGGGTGCGGAGGTGCGGACCCCGGCGGTGCCGGCCAGCGGCACGGAGGAGACGCGGTCGCGCTGCGGCCCCCAGGCGAGGTTGCGGAAGAGCAGCCTGCCCGGCCGGTGCAGCGTCACGGCGCCGGCCGCGGCGACCGGGTCGCCGGGCCGGGCGCGCTCGCGTTCGGTCGCGCGGTCGGCAGCCCGCAGGGTGGCTACGGCGGCGACCGCGGCCAGCACCGCCGTGGCGAGAACGAGGACGAGCAGCCGAGCCCTGGTGCTCATGCGGGACTCCGTCGGTGGAGGATGGCGACAACGGCCAGGGCGAGGGCCAGACCGGCGGCGGCCGCGGTCAGCGCGCCGTCGGGCCCGAGGTACATCCATGCCGCGCCGAAGAGGAGGGAGCCCGCGAAGCGGGCCAGGGCCCCGGCCGTCTGCACCAGCGCCAGGCCGCTCGCCTTCAGCTCCGGCGGCGGCAGCGGCCCCGCGGCGGCCATCAGGACGCCGTCGGTGGCCGCGTAGAACGCGCCGAGCAGGATGAGTACGAAGGCGGCGGTGATCGGCCCGCCCGCCCAGGGGGTGAGCAGCAGGGCGTACGCGGTGAGCAGCGCGCCGTGCCCGGCGAGGAAGACCAGGCGGCGGCCGATCCGGTCGGCCAGCCGGCCCAGCGGGACGGCCAGCAGCAGGAAACCGGCGGCCGCGCCGACGGGCAGCAGGGGGAAATAGGGGGCGGGCAGGTCGAGGCGGCGTTGCAGCAGGAGATAGAGGAACGAGTCGCTCACGGTGACCACGCCGAGCAGCCCAGCGATCAGACACAGCCGCGGCAGGCCGGCGGTGCGGAGCAGCGTACGCAGGGCGTCCCGCTGTCTCCGCGGCTGCCTACTGCGCTCCAGTGCCGCGGACCGTTCCGTGGAGTGTTCCCGTACGAAGAGCATGAGCAGCACCACGCCGAGTGCCGCGGCGCAGAAGCTCACCACGAAGACGGCGTCGTAGCCGTCGTGCGCGGCCCACAGCACGGCGACGGCGACGAGCGGGCCGAGCAGCGCACCCGTGGTGTCCATGGCCCGGTGCACTCCGAAGGCGCGGCCCTGTTCATCGTCCGGGCTGGACAGCGAGATGAGGGCGTCGCGCGGCGCGGTGCGCAGGCCCTTGCCGGTGCGGTCGGCGGCGAGGACGGCGCCCACCGCCCAGGGCGTCGTGGCGGCGAGCAGGGCGAGTTTGCACCCGGCGGACAGGGCGTATCCGGTGCCCGCGACGAGTTTGCGGCGGCGGGCGCGGTCGGCGAGGTGGCCGCCGACCAGCCGGGACAGGACGGACGCGCCCTGGTAAAGGCCGTCCAGGGCTCCGAAGGCGAGCGGGGACATGCCGAGGCCGACGACGAGGTAGAGCGGCAGGAGGGCGGTGACCATCTCGGCGGAAACGTCCGTGACGAGGCTGACCGCGCCCAGGGTGATGACGTTTCCGGCGACCGCGGGACGGCGAAGACCACGACGAAGGCCACGACGGCGGCGGCCTGGAGTGCCGCGCGGCGGGCGCGGCCGAGGGTGGCGTACGCCCGCCGCGGTGTCGGCGGCCCGGCCGGCCGACAGATACACAGGTGCCTCCTCTCCTGGAACTGATGCTTGATCAGAACCAGTTGACGGTCAGGGGGAAGGCGGCGGCGGCAGAGGCCCCGGTGGAGTCGGTGACCGTGGCCGTGACCCGGAGGGTGCCCACCTGCCAGGGTTTGCCGGTGATGCGGCCGGTCGCGGCGTCGATGGAGAGGCCGAACGGCAGGCCGGTCGCGGCGTACTTGAGGGGTGCCTTGCCGCCGGTCGCGGTGATCTGGACCGTGCAGCTCTGGTTGAACGCGCAGGTCCGGGCGCCCGGGTCGGTCACCTTCAGGTCCCCGCCCGGCGGAGGCGGCGGCGGGGTCGTGCCGTCGCCGAAGACCTCGCTGATGGGGGTGGCGGTCGCCGCGTTGCCGGCATGGGTGGTGCCGAACAGGTCCTCGAAGGTGCGCAGCAGGTTGTAGTGGTTGTACGCGCTGCCGTACCTGCCCTGCTTGACATGGGCGCCGGAGAAGACGGTGGCGATCTGGTTGGAGCCGAGGAAGTTGTCCTCGTCCCAGGTGAGGACCAGCAGGCTGTTGTTGGCCTTGGCCCACTGGGCGTACGGGTCGAGGTTGTTCTTCAGCCAGGTGTCACCCGTGCCGACCGGGCAGGAGTGCATGTCGTTGCACTGGTTGGGGACGACGAACGACAGGTGGGGCAACTGGCTGAAGTCACTCCTCGGGAACTGCGCCCACGTCTTGCCGGTGTTGAGCGGCACGTTCTTGAAGGCGAACCAGGGGTTGTGCTTCTGCGCGTACTGCCCGCTGGTGCAGACGGTGGAGCCCTCGTTCGGCAGGTCCTCGTTGTACGTCGCGAAGGTCTTGCCGGCGGCGATCAGCTCCTGCCCCAGGTTGGCGGCGGTCATGGACTGCGGTACGTAGCAGCCGTCGCCGGTGATGCCCTGGGTGGCGCCGGAGAAGAGGTTGAAGTAGTTGGGCTGGCTGGGGTGGGTCAGCGCCTTCATCGCGGTCAGGCTGGCGCCCGCGTTGGCGAGCTGGTTGATGTAGGGCGCGTTGGCGCTGCCGATGATCTCGCCGTACTGCTTGTTCTCGAAGACGACGACCACGACGTGGTCGTAGCTCGGCAGCGCGGCGGCCCGCGCCGCGCCGCCGGGTTCGGCTGCCGTCGAATCGGACACGCCGATGGCGGTGACCAGGGCGAGGGTGCTGAAGATCCCGGCGGCGGCCGCCCGCCACCTCCGGGCGGCGCGGATCGGTGTCCGGTCCGCTGAGGCTCTCGGTTCCATGGGTGTTCCTCCTTGTTCCTCTCGTTTCTCGTTCCTCATCACTCCTCGCGGCGGGCCGCGCCCGCCACGGTGATGTTCACGAAGCGCGGTACGGGCCGTCCCCGGGTGCGGAACTCCTCGGCCACGGTGGTACGCACGCTCGTCGTCCGGTCCTGCGGAAGGAGCAGCAGGACGCTGTGCCCCGGTTCCCGGCCGGGCCACCAGGCGGCCGAGGCGCCCGTGCGCAGGGCGCCCTTCATCGCGCGCGTGATGTCGTCGGGGTCGTCGCCACGGGCCACCAGCAGCACGAGCTTCGATCCGTGCCGGGCGGGGTCGAAGGGGATACGGCGCCTGCCGCCGCCGTCCAGGTGCAGAGCCCTGCCGGGTCGGGCGAACAGCACGGCCTCGCGCAGCGCCTCGTCGCCGTGGGGCGCGGCCATCCGGGCGAGGGCGGCCAGCCGGCCGCGTGGCGGGCGGGGCCTGACGCGTCCGGACTGCGGGGCGCGGGCGTGCAGGTCGGCGACCGCGAGCGCCACGGCGCACTCCAGCGGCTCGGCGCTGGACAGCCCGGCCGCGGCGGTCAGCGTGGAGTGTATGTGCAGGTCGACGCCGCCCCGCCCGTACCCGACACACGCCATGGCGCGCAGCAGGGCGTAGGTGCGGGCGGCCCACTCGGGGTGGGGCCGGGGCGGGCCGGTCAGCGGGAGTTCGCAGCTCTGCGCGGGGTGGGCGAGGGAGCTGAGCCGTACCAGGCCGTCGTCGCGGGGCGCCGCGGCGGCGGCCACGGGCCAGCCGACGGCGGCGACCACGTCCGGGCAGCCGAGGCGGACGGCGTGCGGGGCGCTCCACACCGTGGCCGGGGGGCGGTCGTGCGCCGATTCGAGGGCGTAGGCGACCAGCCGGAAGAGCGGGTCGGCGGTGTGGCGGCGCGCGATGTCCAGCACGTGTTCACCCCGCTTCCGGATCGGCGGGGTTCCTGCGGGCGATCAGGCGGTAGGCGTTGCCGCCGTCGGTGGCGCGGGCCACGGCCGTGCGCGCGGTGTCCAGGGCGGCGGCGACGGCGTAGCAGGGCAGCGCGGCGGTCTGCACGAGGGCGCGGGCCGCGCGCCGCGCCGGGGTGGCGTCGCCGGGGCCCCAGGGGCGGTACGGGTTGGGGGCGAGCCGGTTGGCGGTGAGGAGGACGGCGCCGAAGAAGTCACAGGACTGGTGGGCCCGGCCGTGTTCCTCGGCCAGGACGGTGAAGCCGCGGTCGGCCAGCGCGCGGCGGAGGTTGGCGGCCGGGATGAGGTGCTGGTGCTGGGGCTGGAACCAGGGGAGCCAGTGCGGGCCCAGCAGACGCGCGAGGCGCGAGGTGGGGTCGGGCAGCTCGATGAGCAGATGGCCGCCGGGGGGCAGCACTTCGGCGGCCGCGTCGAGTTCGGCGAGCGGGTCGCGGGTGTGCTCCAGGTAGTGGTACATGCTGAGGGTGTCGTAGCGGCCGACGAGCCCGGGGGCGAGCTCGGGGAACTGGCCGTGGTGGGCGGCGGTGACCCAGCCGCGTGCCTCCGCCTCGCGCACGGCGCCCGCCATGTCGAGGCCGTCGAAGCGGGTGTCGGGCCAGACGTCGCGCGCCCGGTCGCAGAAGTGGCCGTGGCCGGTGCCCACGTCGAGCCAGGCGGCCGGGGTCCCGAAGGGCTTCAGCATGGCGGCGCGGTCGTGGTACGAGCGGCTCATCCTGCCGAACACCGTCTCGGCGCCGCCGTCGCCGAGGCCGTCGTAGAAGTCGCGGTAGTAGAAGTCGAGGCCGTCGAGGGTGAGGCGGGGGTTCTGGAAGACGTGCCCGCAGTCGCCGCACTGTTCGAGGGTGAACCGGCCCGGCTTGCCCTGGAACAGGTCGGGGACGCTGGTGCGTACGGAGAGGCGGTCGGAGCCGCACCAGGGGCAGTCGGGGCGGCGGGGTTCGAAGAACCGGTCGGTGCCTGCTTTCAGCTCGGTGGCGTAGTACGGCCGCAGCGCCTCCAGTTCGGGGGGCGGTCCGGGGCTCGGGCGGACGCTCGCGGCGGTACGGAGTGCGGCGCCGAGGGAGCGCAGTGGCCGGGCGGCCGTGGCGCGGGGCAGGTCGGCCGGGCGCAGCGGGCTGCCGGGGCCGCCGAGGACGAGGGCGGGCTGGAGGCAGTAGAGGGCGGCGGCCGCGGCGCCCCACCGCCGGTCCGTGGCGGTGGCGCGCAGGAGCAGGGCGAGTCCGGCCAGTTGGGCGGCGGTGACGAGGGCAGGGGGCAGTCCTTGCGCGCGGAGCTCCGCGGCCCGCAGGGCGGGGTCGGGAGCAGGGGCGGCCAGGCGGGGGGCGATGGCGACGCCGGTCGCGGCGGGGGCGTACTCCTTCAAACGCTTGAGGAGAGTGTGGAGTTCGGCGGTGGCGAGGGCGGTGCCGGTCTCGGTTCCGGATCGGCGCCGGACGTCCTCGTCGACGAGTACGGCGTGCCCGGCGCCGCGGGCCTCGGCGGTGCGGACGAGGCGGGAGGCGTCGGCGTCGAGGAGGCGGAGGAGGCTGAGGGCCCGTTCCGTGTCGAGGCGGCCCGGGATCAGGTCGAGGACCTGCAGGCCGGTCCGTTCCGCGTGCGCGACGGCGGCGCGCAGGGTGGCGTCGTCGACGTCGACCCCGCGGGCGCTGATCAGGTGCCAGGTGGTGCGGGGCGTGCTGTTGGGGAGGGCGCCGGGGTCCAGGACCGGCAGGGCGGCCAGTCTGCGGCGGGCGCGCGCGGTGCCGGCGGTCAGCCCGGCCAGTGCGGCGGCGGCTGCCCAGGGGACGTGCGTACGGGGAGGGGTCACAGCAGCTTCTCCAACCGGTCGGCCGCTGCCGCGGCGCCGCCGGCGGCGGCGAAGGACGCCTGGACGCGGCGGGCGGCGTGGCGGTGGGCGGGGTCGTCGAGTACGGCGTCGAGCGCGTCGCGGAGCTCGCCCGCGCGTGGCCTGCCGAACCGCACGCGGACCCCCGCTCCGGCCGCCACCACCTGCTGGGCGACGATCGGCTGGTCGTCGCGGATCGGCGCGACGACGAGCGGCAGTCCGTGGGCGAGCGCCTCGCAGACGGTGTTGTGGCCGCCGTGGCAGACGACGGCGTCGAGGTGCGGCAGCAGCGCGAGCTGAGGGACGTACTCCTGGTGCAGGACGTGGTCCGGCACCTCGCCGGCTGCCTCGGCGGGCGCGACCAGGATCGCCTGCACGCGGTCGGCCAGCGGTTCGACGGCCCGCAGGACCGTCGCGTAGAACCGTCCGCCGGCCTCCCGGTTGAGCGTGCCGAGCGAGACGAGCACCCGGCGCCGTACGGGATCCAGCCGGTGCCAGGGAAAGGCCGAGCCGTCGGACGGGCGGGCGCCGAGGGCGGGTCCGACGAACGCGTAATGCGGGGGGTACGTCCCGTCGGCGCCGACCAGTTCGGGGCTGGAGAAGACCAGGACCAGGCGGTCCGAGAAGCGCGGATCCCAGCCCGCCGGCGCCCCGCAGGCCGCGAGCAGCCCGGCGATCCGGTCCGCCACCCACTCCCCCACCCTCGGGAACCCGTCGAACGGCCGCGTGAACTCCGCCGACGTCGACGCGGACGTCACCCACGGCAGCCCACGCCGGCGGGCGACCACCGCTCCCGCAAGCGCCTGCTGGTCGACGACCAGCACATCGGGGGCGTACGCGTCGACCGCCTCCTCCACGCCGGGCAGCATGGCGTGGGCGAGCGGGACGATCGCCTCCTCCCACAGGAAGCGCAGGGCGGCGACGCCGCGCAGGTCGCGCCACTGCTCGTGCAGCGTGCCGTATCCCCGGCTGCCCGCCCTGTCGCCGGAGGGGAGGAGCGTGGCGCCGGTGGGCAGCAGGCGGGGCAGGACCTCGGCGGGGCCGGTCCAGGCGACGCCGTGCCCGCGCTCGGCCAGTTCGGCGGCGACGGCGAGGGTGGGGTTGACGTGCCCGGCGAGCGGCGGGACGACGAACAGCGCCTTCATACCGGCACCGCCTCCGTCGCCTGGTCCGCCTGCTGCCGCGCGGCCTCGGCCAGGTGGTCCAGCACCGCCCGCCGGACTTCTTCGGTGCCGCCCTGCAGGACGTCGTGGCCCAGGCCCGGCAGGACGCGGACCGTGCACCGGGGCGCGTGGCGGGCCAGCTCCCGGGCGCCGGGGACGAGTTCGGAGTGCTCCCCGCAGACGGCGAGCACTGGACAGCGCACCCGGGCGAAGTCCTCGGGCCTCAAGGGCCGGCTCACCGCGATGTCGTCGATCAGACTGGTGCGGTTGAGCAGCGCGTCGGCCGTGGCGGTCAGCCGGGCGGCCTTGCGCGCACCCAGCGAGGCGAGTTCCCGCGGCACCTCGCTGCCCTCGAGGGCGAGGGCGGCGACGGACAGCGTGTCGAGCATGTTCTCGAGCCATGGCCCGCTCAGCGGCGGCTCGATCAGGACGAGCCCGGCGACGAGGTCGGGATGCGCGAGCGCGGTGTGCAGCGCCACTGTGCCGCCGTAGCTGTTGCCCACGAGATGCACGGGGCGTTCGTCGAGGCCGAGGGCGGCGAGCAGGGCCGTCAGGTCGCGTACGGCGGTGGCCGTGTCGTATCCGGTGGGCGGGCGCTCGGTGCGGCCGTGGCCGCGCAGGTCGTACAGCACGACGTCGTGCCCGGCCTGCGCGGCGGGGACGGCGAGAGTGCAGTAGAAGCTGGAGAGGTTGTCGACGACCAGGCCGTGCAGGAACACGACGGTCCGGCCCGCTCCGTCGCCGGGTACGCCGGGCACGGCGGGCACGGCGGGCACGGCGGGCAGCCGGTGGACGTGGAAGCGGAGTGCGTTCGCGAGGATGTCGGCCATGGCGGGCTGCCTCAGGCGGCCGGGATCGACGGGACCGACGGGGCGGTACTGGCGATGTGGCTCACGAGGTCGCCGACCGTCATGGCCAGGATCTCCTCCATGTCCTTCTCGGCCAGGAAGGCGATCAGGTCCACCCCTGACCCGTACCGCTGCTGGAGCAGCTCGGCGAGCGCGACGAACTCGATGCTCTCCAGTGCCAGATCCTCGTTGAAGGTGGTGTCCGGGCCGACTTCTTCGACGAGGAGGAACTCGTCGCCGACGATCTCGACGAGCATGGCGGTGATCTCGGCGAGTATCCGTTCGGCCGTGGGGTCAGATGCCATGGCTGGCCTCCGTGGGGTCGGGGGTGGCTGGGCTGGTGGATACGGTCCAGGCCACGACGTGGGGCGTGGCGTCGTGGTGGACCGTGCTGGTCCGGACGGTGTGGCTGCGGCCTTGCGGAGAGGCCACGCGCAGCCCCGTGGGTCCGTGGGTGACGGTCCACTGCCGCGGTCGGCCGCCGAGGCCCGTCCCCTCCGCCTTGGCGGCTGCCTCCTTGGCGCACCACAGCGCGGTGAGCGCGTGCGGCGGCGGGATCCGCTCCCGGGCCGCGAGGTGCTCGGCGAGACGGCGCTCGTGGGCGGTGAGCGCGATACGGCTGAGCGCGCCCGGGTCGTCGGTGACCGCCTCGATGTCGATGCCGACGGCGTCGATGGGATGCGCGTACGCGACCGCCAGCAGGTCCTTGTGGGCGAGCGACAGGTGCCACCCGGCCGCAAGCGGGCCCTCCGGCCGGGGGCGGCCGTGGTCGTCGTTGCCGACCGGGACCTCCACGGGGAACAGGGGTCCGGCCCCGGCGTCCCACAGAGCGTGCCGGAGCGCGTCCTTGGCGGCGATCCTCCCGAGGAGCCACGCCCCGCGGGCCCGTGGTGGGCGGCTCTCGTACGCCGCCCGCTCGGCGGCACCCAGATACCGCCGCATCACCAGCTCCTGCGAGGCCGGGTCGCCCCAGCGGCGCCTGGCCAGGCACCAGCCGCCCGGCTGGGGTTCGCCGATGCCTTGGATCTCGGGGGTGAACTTCATCGGCCACACCCGTTCGTCGGCGGCGAAGCGCCGGTACGTCCAGCCTTCCAGGCGAGCCCACAGCAGGCCGTCCGGGCCGACGAGTTCCACGTCTCCCTGTACGGAGTCCGGCCGCACGGCGCGGATCCGGGCGGTGGCCCGTACCAGCGTGCCGTCCGCCGGGGCCGACCCGTACAGGCGCACCCGTCCCAGCGACGCGGGGAAGACCAGCCGGTCGGTCGGCAGGCGCAACTGCATCCAGTGGCCGAGCAGTTGTCCGGCGGCGTCCAGCAGGGCGCCCGGCGCGGGCAGGGCACGCAGCACGCCCCGGATGCCGTCGTCCGCGACCGCGCTCACCTTCTGGACCCCGGCGAAGGCCCGGCCGTGGAACATCCACCGGTCGCGGTAGAGGGCCTCGGCGCTGACGGGCGGCGGTCCCTCCCGGGTCAGCGGCGCAAGGCCGGGAGCGGGGCGGGCCGGATACCGGCCGGCGACGACGACGGTGGCGGTCGCGCACCCGGCGATCTCCACATGGACACGGCCGCCGCCGGAGGGATCGGGCACCGCGCTGATCTCCGCGTCGACGGGTGGAGCCACGGGCAGCCAGCGCAGTGCCCGTACGTCGTCGAAGCCGGTCACCGTGCGCCCGGGCACCGCCTCGCGGGCGGCGTCGGCGGCCACTTCGAGGAGCGTGGTCATCGGGACGACCGGGAAGCGGTCCGAGACGTCGGGCCAGGTGTCGGGCTGGAGATAGAGACAGTGGTCGCGGACGTACGGCATGGTCTCCAGGGACAACCGCCGCCGGATGCGCCGTGGCGTCGCAGGGGCCGGCGGGGTCGGTCGCCCGGTGAGCGGCGCCGCATGACAGGCGTCGGCGATCGTGCGTGCCGCCTCCGCCGTGTCCTCCAGCACCGCGCCGAGCGCTGCCGCCAGCGCCGGGCGATCCATGGCGGGCAGCCGGGCGGCCCGGGCCGTGCCCGTAAGGGCCAGGCCAGGGACGAGGCCGTCCAGGTGTACGAGCTCGGACCCCAGGTCCAGGCGTACGAGCCCTGGGCCGGGGGCGGGCGGGTCGGGCACCGCGGCCACCGCGGTACCCGACCCGGGCACCGCGGCCACCGCGGCCGGTTCCGCCAGGCGCTCCCAGCGCGGGTGCAGGCCCTCCGTCCACAACGCCGCCGCGAGACGGCGCAGTTGGTCCAGACCGCCGACGCCGCGGGGGGCGCCCGCGGAGACGGCGAGGTGGTCCCGGCCGTGCAGGGTGTCCGCCACGAAGCCGGGAAGGCTGCCGGGGCCCAGTTGGACGAAGGCCCGCACCCCTTCCTCGTACAGCCGGGTCGTCAGCTCCCGGAAGCGCACCGGCTCCAGGAGGTGGCGCAGCACCACGTCCCGGACCTTGGACGGGTTCGGGGGGTAGGGGGAGACGGTGGTCGCCGACCAGACGGGGACGGCGGGCTGCCGCAGGGGCAGTCCGGCGAACGCGGCGCGCACCTGGCCGAGGTACGGCGCCCACATGGGCGTATGGAACCCCGACCGGAAGGGCAGTTCGTGAGCGAGCACGCCTTGGTCCGCCAGCCGGTCCAGCGCTTGGGACACGGGACCGGGCTCCCCGCACAGCACCGACTGGTGCGGGCAGTTGTCATGGCTGACGGCGACTCCGGCCAGCCCGTGCAGTGCGTCGGCGGCCTGCCGAGCACCGCAGCCGAGCGCCGCGTACACCAGGTCGGGGACGTCGAGACCGTCCGGGCGGAGTGAGTCGAGGAACGTGTCGACGGCCTGCCTCGGATACATCCCGGCCACCACCATGGCGGTCCACTCGCCGAGGCTGTGACCGGCCAGCAGGTCGGCTTCGATGCCCAGTTCGGACAGTGCGCGGGCGAAGAACCGCCCGACGGCGATGGCGTCGACCGCGCGCTCCACCAGCGTGTCGCCGCCGGTCAGGGCGGGCGCCGACAGCCCGAGGCGGTAGGCGACGTCGTCGACGTGCGGCGCGAAGTCCGGCTCGAGGCCGGGGAAGAGGAACGCCACGCGTGCGTCCCGCGCCTCACCCGCGAGCAGCGGGCTCGGCGAGAACCACACGCCGCCGCGCCCGCGCCACGGCCGGCCACGGGCGATCACCGCCGCGGCCAGGGCGCGGCGCTTCGGGGTGAGCCCGAGGACGGCGAGGCGACAGGGCCCGTCGGACGACGGAGACGCCGGAAGGTGACCCGAGAGGGGCGACGCCGCCAGGAGACGACCGAGTTCGCCGGGCGTCGCGGCGGCCAGCAAAGCCACGCTCGCATGGCTCGGTTCGGGTGCATGGCTCGGTTCGGGCGCATGGCTCGGTTCGGGCGCATGCCTCGCACCGGGCGCATGCCCCGCACCGGGCGGCGCGGCGGCCGTGGTGCCGGCGCTCAGGCGCTCGGGCGAGGGGGGCGGTGGATCGGGCGCGGCTGGGCCCGGGGCTTCCTCCAGTACCACGTGGGCGTTGATCCCGCCGAAACCGAAGGCGTTCACGCCCGCCCGGCGGGGCCCACGACCCGGCTCCCAGGGTTCCGCCGCCGTCACCGGCCGCATCCGTGTCCGCGCGAAGCCCTCGTGCGGATCGTCGAGGTGGAGTGTCGGCGGCAGCGTCCTGTCGTGCACGGCGAGAACGGCCTTGATCAGCCCCGCCATCCCCGAGGCCTGCATGGTGTGGCCGAGCATCGACTTCACCGAGCCCATCGCGACGGGTTCCGCGCCGGCCGGCCGTGGGCCGAATACCTCGGCCAGGGTGGCGAGTTCCGCCGCGTCACCGACCGGGGTGCCGGTGCCGTGCGCCTCCAGCAGACCGAGCGCGCCGGGGGCGGCCGGGTCGAGGCCGGCCTGCGCCCAGGCCTTGCGCAGGGCGCGTACCTGGCCGTCCACCAGGGGGCTCATCAGGCTCGCCGCCCGGCCGTCACCGGCCACCCCGGTCCCTCGTACGACGGCGTAGATCCGGTCGCCGTCGCGTTCGGCGTCGGCCAGGCGCTTGAGGAGGACGACCCCGGTGCCCTCGGACAGCAGTGTGCCGTCGGCGCGCCGGTCGAAGGGGCGGATGTGCTGGCTCGGGCTGAGCGCCCTCAGCTGGGTGAAGACGCTCCACAAGGTGGCGATGTGGCAGTGGTGGACGGCCCCGGCGACCACCAGGTCGCAGCTGCCGCCCGCCAGCAGACCGGCGGCCTGCTCGACGGCGAGCAGGGAGGAGGCGCAGGCGGCGTCGAGGGTGTAGGCGGGTCCCCGGAAGTCGAGGCGGTTGGCGGTCCTGGCGGCGGTGAAGCTCGGTACGAGGCCGATGGACGCTTCGGGAAGCTCGGGGCCGAGGCGGGCCTGGAAGGCCGCGCGCACGCCCGCGATCCGGTCCTCGCCGAGGTCCGGGGCGAGTTCGCGCAGGGTCGATGCGAGCTGGTGGGCGGTGCGGACGCGCTGGTCCAGGCGGGCGGTGGCCACGCCCATGAACCCGCCGCGGCCGAGGATGACACCGATCCGGGAGCGGTCGGCGGGCAGGCGCGCCTCACCACCGGCGTCGGCCACGGCGTCGGCGATGACGCGCAGGGCGAGCAACTGGTCGGGCTCCGCCCCGGCGACGGCGGCGGGCATGATGCCGAAGCGGGTCGGGTCGAAGGCCGCGAGGTCGTCGATGAAGCCGCCGCGCCGGCAGTAGAAGCGGTCGCTGCGGCCGGGGCGCCCACCGGCGCCGTGGGAGCCGTCGGAGCCACCGGGGCCACCGGGGCCACCGGAGTCACCGGGGCCGTCCGGGTCGTAGTAGACCTCGGGGTCCCAGCGTCCGGGCGGTACGTCGGTGATGGCGTCCCTGCCCGCGAGGAGGTTGCTCCGGTACGCGGCCAGGTCGGCGGCGCCGGGGAAGAGGGCGCCCATGCCGATGACGGCGGCGTCGGTGGGGCGGGGGCCGCGGCGCGGGTCAGCCATGGCGGGTCTCCGCCGCCATGAGGACGACCTGTCCCTCCGTGCCGTACGCCAGTTCGGCGAGGAACGCGGCGGTTCCCGCGTCCGGGTCGAGGAGCGGGATGCCGCGGCTCGCGTACATCCGTTCCAGTTCCGGGGTCACCATTCCGCCGGCCTCGGCCGCCCAGGGGCCCCAGTCGATGGCGAGGACGCGGCCCGGGAAGCGACGGGACCAGGCGGTTGCCAGGGTGTCCAGGGCGTCGTTGGCGGCCGCGTAGTCGGCCTGGCCGCGGTTGCCGAAGACGCCCGCGACACTGCCGAAGAGGACGAGGAAGCCGGGGGCCGGGGTGTCGCCGTGGTCGGCGGCGGCGGTCGCGAGGTGCCGTGCGCCGTCCACCTTGGTGGCGAAGACCCGCGCGAAGGACGCCGGGTCCTTGTCGCACAGCAGCCTGTCCTGGAGGGTTCCGGCGCCGTGCACGATCCCGTCGAGGCGGCCGTGACGTGCGCGTACGTCGTGGACCACGCCGCGTACCGTACCGGCGTCGGTGACGTCCGCCGCGTGATAGCGCACGGAGGCCGCGACCTCGCCGAGCGCGGCGAGGGTGGCGCGGACCTCGCGGGCGGCGAGGATGCGCGACGCGGCGGCCTCGATGTCGGCGGGGGTGCGCAGACCCTGCCGTACGAGGGCCGCGCGCAGGGTCACCCGGTCGTGGGCATGGGCGACGGCCGGGTCCTCGGTGTCGCCGGGGAGGGGCGTGCGGCCGACGAGCTCGATGTGGCAGCCGGTGGCGCGGGCCAGGGCTATGGCCGCACGGGCGGTGATGCCGCGGGCTCCGCCGGTGAGCAGCACCACCGCGTCACGGCCGAGCGGGAGCGGGAGCGGCGGCGCCGGTTCGGCGGCGTCGGGCAGAGCGGCGGGGAGCGGCGCCGGGACGGTACGCAGCGTGTTGCGGGTGCCGTTGGTGTAGCCGACGGCCAACGGCTCGTCCGCCGCGCACAGTTCGGCGATCAGGTGCGCGGCGATGCGCTGGGGACGGTCCTTGGGGTCGACGTCCACGGCCCGGATCTCCGTACCGGGGTACTCGATCGCCGCGGTACGGGCGAAGCCGTACAGTCCCGCTCCGGGAATCGGGTCGGCCGAGTCGGGCGACGGCGCCGTCCGGCCGAAGGCTCCCCCGCAGCCGGTGACGATCAGCAGTCGACGGGTCCCGGCCACCAGGGTCCCGCGCAGGGCGTCGAAGGCCTCCGGGAGCACGGGGTCCCGGGCGGGGCGCAGCGCGCCGAGGTACACCACGCCGTCGGCTCCGGTGGCCTCCGCCATGCGGTGGGGGTGAACGGTCCGTACCTCGGCGCCCTGGGACTCCAGCGCGGCGGCGAGGGCCACGGCGACACCGAGGCCGTCGTCGACGACGGCGAAGCGCCGGCCGGGCAGCACCTCGGAGGGGTCGCGGGTCACGGGCGGCGCCACCGGGGTGACCTCGACCAGCAGGCGGTCGGGAGGTGCGGTACCGGTGCGGATGCCGGTGTCGGTGTCGGCGTCGGTGTTCTCGGGAGCCGGGTGCTCCGTGGCCGTGCTGCGTGCGACGATCCAGTCGACGACGCCTCGGATGGTCTTGAGCCGGGCGAGCTCCTCGACGGCCGACTCGGCCGGGCCGTCCGCTCCGCGCGGCAGACCGATCCGGTCGGCGAGGGCACCGATGATCTCCACCCGCTTGATGGAGTCCACCGACAGATCGGCCTCCAGGTCGAGGGCGGGGTCGAGCATCTCCCTCGGGTAGCCGGTGCGGACCTGGACGATCTCCAGTACGGCGTCCATGAGTTGGTCGGCGGTCCGGGGCATGGGCATCCGCGGGCGGGCGTCCTCGGCCTCCACGGGCGCGGGAGGCGGCACCGAGGCTTCCGGCGCGTACGCCTCCGGGGCGTACGCCTCCGGGGCGTACGTCTCCGGCGCGTGCGGCGACGGCACGGGCAGCGACGGCACGGGCAGCGACGGCGTGGCCTGCGCGCCCAAGTAGCCAAGCAGTACGTCCCGTTGCGCCGCGATCAGTTCGCGAGCACCGCGCAGGTACTCCAGTACGGCGTCCTCCCGCCGGTCCGCGGACGTGGCGGCGGCACGGACGGGCGCCACCCGCCGGGCCGGGAGGAGCCCGCCCGCGACGGGCTCGCCGTCCGCCGTCCGTACGAGGTGGCCGTCCACCAGCCAGCCGGCACGGCGCGGCGGCTGCGCGGGCAGGGGCACGGTGCGGTCCTTGAACAGGGGTACGGGGTCGATGTCGACGCCGGCCGCGACGAGTTCGGCCAGCGCCGTGAGCAGACGGGTCAGGCCGTGTCGGCCCGGGATGTCGAGGGGCACGGCGGTGTGCGGCCGGTCGCCCAGGATGCGGCCGACGAGGCCGCTGAGCACCCGGCCGGGGCCGGCTTCCACGAAGGTCCGCACCCCGGACGCGTACATGGCTTCGATCTGCTCGGTGAAGCGGACGGGCTCGGCGAGCTGCCGGGCCACCAGTTCGCCGACGGCCGCGGGATCGCCGGGGTAGGGCCGGGCGGTGGTGTTGGACCAGACCGGTACGGCGGGCGCCGCCACGGCAGTGCCGGCCAGCTCGGCGGCCAGCGCCCCGGTGGCGCCGGCCACGACCTCGCTGTGGAAGGCACAGGCGACCGGGAGGCGTTCGGCGGGGATGCCGGCCTCGCGCAGCGCGCCGATCGCGGCGTCGACCGCCGGGCTCGGCCCGGAGATGACGCTCTGGCGTGGCGCGTTGTGGTTCGCGAGGACGCAGCCGGACGGCAGCCGCGGAAGGCCGTCCGGGGCCGCGGACACCGCGGCCATCGCTCCCGGGTCGTTCCCGGCGGCGGTGAGGATCGCCTCGGCCCTGCGGGTGCTGAGCCGCAGCAGGGTCGCGGTGTCGTAGGCGCCGGCCGCCCGCAGGGCGACCAGCTCGCCGTACGAATGCCCTGCGGTGCAGTCGGGTCGGACCCCGAGCGAGGTGAGCAGCAGGTGGGCGGCGGAGCCGGCGAGGCCGAGGGCGGGCTGGGCGATGCGGGTGTCGGTGATGGCGGCGCGCTGGGCGTCCCGGTCCGCCGCGGTGAAGGCGGCGGGCGGGAACATCGCGGCGACGGTGCGCGGATCGGCGTCGTACAGCAGGGTCCGCAGGCGCGGGAACGCGATGAAGAGGTCGCTGAGCATGCCGGGGCGCTGGCTGCCCTGTCCGGGGAAGAGGAAGGCGACCTGTCCGGAAGCGTCTTCGCCCCGTACGTACACGCCGTCACCCGGCGCGAACTCCCCGGCCCGGTCCAGCTTGGCGGCCAGGTCGTCGAGGTCGGTGGCGACGATCGCCACCTGCACCGTGCTCTGGTCATCCAGGCAGGTCTCGGCGGCGAGGTCGCGCAGCGGCCAGGGGCGGCCGGCCGCGTGGTTCTGTTCCAGCCGGGCGGCGAGGCGGTCCATGGCGCGCCGGGCGGCCGGGCGGTCGGCGCCCCGGAAGCAGAACAGCTCGGCGGGCCAGGCGTCCAGCCCGTGGGCGGGGTCGTCGGCGTCCGCGTGGCCTGCGAGGACCGCGTGGTAGTTGGCGCCGCCGAAGCCGAAGGCGCTGACGGCGGCGACCCGACGGGCGGCGGGCGCGGTCCAGGGCCTGGCCTCGGTGTCGAAGAAGAAGGGGCTGGTGTCCGGCCGCCACGCGGGATTGGGGCTGGTCAGATGCAGGGTCGGCGGCCGTACGCCGCCGTGCACGGCTCGTACGGCCTTGATGAGCCCGGCCAGCCCCGCCGCGCACTTGGTGTGCCCGAGCTGCGACTTGACCGAGCCGAGCGAGCAGGCCCCGCCGGATCCGCCGAACACCTCGGTCAGGACGGACAGTTCGGTGCTGTCGCCGACAACGGTCCCGGTGCCGTGCGCCTCCACGAGGCCGACCTCACCGGGTGTGATCCCGGCCCGCCGGTAGGCGCGTTGCAGGGCTCGGCGCTGCCCTTCGGGGCGCGGTGCGGTGAGGCCGAGCGAGCGCCCGTCGCTGGACGCGCCGACGGCCTTGACGACGGCGTAGACGCGGTCGCCGTCGCGCTCGGCGTCGGCCAGGCGCTTGAGGACGAGGCAGGCGACGCCTTCGCCGAGGGCGATGCCGTCGGCGGCGGCGTCGAAGGGGCGGCAGCGGCCGGTGGGCGACAGGGCGCGTACGGAGGAGAACATCAGGTAGTCGTTGACGCCGTTGTGCACGTCGGCGCCGCCGCACAGCACCATGTCGCTGTCCCCGTCGCGCAGTTGCTTGCACGCCAGGTCGAGTGCGGCGAGCGAGGAGGCGCAGGCGGCGTCGATCGTGCAGTTGGCGCCACCGAGGTCGAGGCGGTTGGCGACGCGTCCGGCGATGACGTTCGCGAGGACGCCGGGGAAGGAGTCCTCGGTCAGCCGCGGCAGCTGTTCGTCCAGTTCGGGGGGCAGCTCGCCGAGGTAGCCGGGGTGGAGGGCGCGGAAGCCGTAGGCGCCGGCGAGGTCGGTGCCCGCCTCGGCGCCGAAGACGACGGACGTACGGGAGCGGTCGAAGTGCCGTTCGCCCGCGTAGCCGGCGTCGGCGAGTGCGCGGGCGGCGATGTCGAGGGCGAGCAGCTGCACCGGCTCGATGCTGCCGAGCGAGGTGGGCGCGATGCCGTGGGCGAGCGCGTCGAAGGGTGCGGCCGGCAGGAAACCGCCCCAGCGGGACGGGGTCCGTTCCCCCGCCCGGGCCGGGTCGGGGTCGTGGTAGACGGTGGCGTCCCAGCGGTCGGCGGGCACTTCGGTGACGGCGTCGGTCCCGGCGACGATGTTCGCCCAGTAGTCGGCGAGGTCGGCCGCTCCCGGGTAACGGCAGGCCATCCCGACGACGGCGATGTCGAGCGGGGCCTGGTCCGCCTCCGGCAGGGGCTCCCGGAGCCGCCGCGCGCGCTCGGCCAGCAGCGCCGTCGCGCCCTCGGTCACCTGGGCGTGCAGGGCGGCGACCGTGGTGGTGGCCGTGCGGACGGTGGCGATCTGGCCGAGCATGTAGAGGCCCTCGGCGCGCTGTTCCGCCTCGCCCACCGGAACGAGCCGCGCCCCGCTGCGGCGCAGGCCCTTGCTGGCGACGCGCAGCCGTCCGAGGTTGAGTTTCTCCAGCTCCTCCCAGACCTCGGCCGGGCTCGCACCGTCGTCGCGCAGTCGCCGCGCGGTGGCGGTGAAGGTGTCGGTGTACGGCGTGACGGCGCAGCGTGTCGCGTGGCCGGGGGCGGTGGGGAGCAGCGTGGTGGCGGCGCAGTCCAGGGCGGTGCGCTGGAAGCCGGGCAGTACGGCTCCGGCGTCGACGGCCTCCTCGGTGAACAGGTAGGCGGTTCCCATGAGGACGCCGATGCGCGCCCCGCGCTCGGCCAGCGGCCCGGCGGCGGCCGCGACCATCGCCGCGGAACGCTCGTCGTGGACGCCGCCGGCGAAGAGCACGTCGAGCTCGGCGGCGTACGGAACGGACAGCAGCCGCTCGATCTGCTCCTCCCAGAGCGGGAAGGCGGCGCGGGGACCGATGTGCCCGCCGCACTCGAGGCCCTCGAAGACGAACCGCCGGGCTCCGTCGGTCAGAAACCGGTCCAGCAGTCCGGGTGACGGTACGTGGAGGTAGGTCCTGGTCCCGGCCGCTTCGAGGGGCGCGGCCTGGGCGGGGCGGCCGCCCGCGATGATCGCGTACGGCGGTCGTGCCTCGGCGACGGCGGCGAGCTGTTCGCGGCGCAGCGCGTCGGGGGCGAAGCCGAGGAGTCCGACGCCCCAGGGCCGGCCGTGCAGGCGACCGGCCGTATCGGTGAGCAGCTCCCGCACCTCGCGGCCGTCCATCACGGCCAGCGCGAGAAAGGGCAGTCCGCCCGCGTCGGCCACGGCGGAGGCGAAGGCGGTCCGGTCGCTGACCCTGGTCATGGGCCCCTGGACCACGGGCGGACGCTCGCCGGGGCGCGGCCGGAGCGGCCTGGCCCGTACCGCCGCTTCGAGATGGTCGGTGATGGCCGCCCGCACGGCCTGGACGAGGGCGCCGGTGGTGCGGTACCGCGCGGCGAGGCGGGCGGCCGACGCCCCGTCCTGGCCGATGGGCAGCGCCTGGGTGTGCAGGCCGCGGGCGCCCAGCAGTTCGGCGATGTTCCCGTCCCGGGTGGTGATGTCGGGGCGGGTGTAGACGCGGTGACCCGCGACGACGGTGGTCTCGCTGCCGTCCATGGCGCGTATCGCGGCGGCGACCGCGGCGGGCAGTCGGGCCTGGCCCTCGGTGGTGAGCGCGAGCTGTGCGTCGAGTACGACGCCGGCGGCGCCGCCGGCCACGGCCGCGGCGGCCGTGTGCGGGCCGATGCCTCCGGCTGCCAGGACCGGCACGGTCACCGCGGGGTCGGCCAGCAGCCGTTGCAGCAGGACGAAGGTGGTCAGCTCGCCGACCCGGCCGCCGCCCTCGTACCCCCTGGCGACCAGCCCGGCCGCCCCCGCGCTGACGGCGGCCACGGCTTCGGCGGGGCTGACGACCTCCGCCCAGACCCGGCGCCTGCCGTTCGCCGCCGCCTTCCAGTGACCCGTACCAGTCCGCCACCAGGCTTCGGTGAGCAGCACGGTGTCCACGTCGTCGGGTAGCTCGTCCGGGCCGATCGGGCACCCGGCGGGTACGCGAACCCCGTACGCCCCCCGTAGTCCGGCCATCGCGGCCACGGCCCGGTCGCGGTCCCTGCCCAGGTCGAGCAGGCCGAGCGCGCCGGCGCGCTCGGCGGCCGCGACCATCCGGGGGTCGGGTTCCTCGAAGGGGCTGACCACGACGACGAGATCCCGGCGCGGGGGCCGGGCAGGCTGAGGGGTCATGTGCTCTCCTTGGGTTCCGGGCAGGGCCGGGCGGGGACGTGGGGAGCGGATGCCGCCCGGGTGCGGAGCCGGGCGGGGCAGCGGGGAACAGCGGGGGCGACGCCGGCGGTGCACCGCAGTGGTGAACGGCAGCGGGTGAGCGCAGCGGGTGAACGGCAGACGGCAACGGCACAGCAGCCGGCCGGGGCGGGTCCGGTGCGGCGGGGTGACGGTCGGTAACGCCGCCGTGCCGCGTTGCATCGTGCGGCGGCCGGTCCGCACTGTCAACGCAGATCCCCCTCCCATGCCGGACGGGTATGGAGTGGTACCGGCCAGGTGTCGACCGCCATGGGTTGACGGCCTTGTGTTCGCCTCGGTGCCCCTTACACCCTCAGGGCGCTGGGGCTACCGTCCGCACATGACCCCCACACTGCAGCAGCTGCGTTATCTCGTGGCCGTCGCGGACTGCCGTTCCATCACAGCCGCGGCGGGTTCCGTCTTCATCGCCCAGCCCGCGCTCTCCCGCTCCATCCAGTCCCTGGAGCGCGACTTGGGTGTGGAGCTCCTGGACCGCAGGGGGCGGGGAGCGACCCTCACCCCCGAAGGCGCCTGTGTCGTACGTCTGGCCCGGACCGTGCTCGACGCGGTGGAGGCGATCGAGGACATCGGCCAAGCGCACGGGAGCGGTGCGCGGACCACGTTGGTCGTGGCCGCCACCCCGACCCTCTCCCTCGACCTGGTCGCCGACCTCGTGCCCTCCTTCACCGAACGCCACCCCGGCATCGAGGTGCGGATGCTCCAGCACGACAGCCGTGAGGCGATCGTCCGGGCCCTGACGGACGGGGCGGCGGAGCTGGGGCTGGTGGATCTGCCGGTGGACAAGGAACTGTCCACTCATCACCTGGCGGACCGTGAGGTGGCGTTGATCTCACCGCCCGGCTGCGGCCTGCCCGACCCGGTGCCGTTCCGGATGCTGGGCGGGCTGCCGATGGTGCTGCCGACGCCCGGCACCGGTCGGCGCACGGAGCTCGAGGCGATGTTCGGCAGGCTCGGGGTCCGCCCCGAAGCAGCGGTGGAAGTCGACGAGCGGCTGGCCTGGGTGACCAGTGTGGCGGAGGGGCGCGGATCGCTGATCTGGTACCGGGACATGGCGGTACGGGCCTTCGGCAACCGCGTGGAGGTCCGTTCCTTCACTCCGCCGCTGCTGCGTGCCATCGGCATCGTGCACCCGCGCGGCCCGCTCGGCCGCGCAGCGCGTTCGTTCCTCTCGCACGCCCGTCACAACGCGCCGGTGCGGGAGCCGGCGAGGTGAGTCCACCCGGTCGCCATGCCCGCCGGGTATCGGCTCATGCCCAATGGGTGTGCGGTGCGCGCTTGGCCCTTGGAGCGCCCGCCGTCACATTGTGCGCATGTTCCGATACGTGACCCGGCGCCGTACGGCGGCGCACACACGCATGTCCCTGGCCACGGTGGCGACGACGACCGTCGCCATGTTGTCGGCCCTCCTGTCGCCGGCAGCGGCGGCGGCAGCCGCGCCGGAGCGCGCGTGCACCCTGCCCGCGGGCCTGGCCGAGCTCAGCGGCCTGGCCATGAGCACCAAGCATCGGGGGGTCTTCTACGCCCTCAACGACAGCGGGAACACCAACCAGGTGTTCGCCGTCGACTGCAGCGGCCCGACGGGGACGCTCAAGGCGACGTACACGCTCGGCGGCGCGACCAACACCGACTGGGAAGCACTGGCCGTGGGCACGGACCCGCAGGGCAGGCCGCTGATCCACGTCGGCGACATCGGCGACAACTTCAGCGGCCGCGCGGAACTCACCGTGTACACGTTCCCCGAGCCCGACCAGCTCGTGACCGGCACGGTGACGCCCACCGCCCTGCGCTTCGCCTACTCCGACGGGAGGCACGACGCCGAGTCCCTCCTGGCCGACCCGAAGACGGGTCAGCTGTACGTCGCCACCAAGCTGATCGGCGCGGCGGGCCGGCTCTACAAGGCCCCGCTGCCACCTCAGCCCGGCCAGGTGAACACCCTCACGCCCGTCCGCCCGGGGCCGGTCTTCGCCACGGACGGCGCCTTCTCCCCCACCGGCACGTCCTACGCGGTGCGCAGCGGCGGCCCGCTGGGCGCCGACACGGCGTACGTCTACGCCGCCTCGGGCACGAAACTCGCCGAGGTCGCGCTGCCGTCCCAGCCCCAGGGCGAGACCCTTACGTACGCCGACTGCTCGACGTTGTTGGTGGGTTCGGAGAACGACAGCCAGCTGTGGCGCGTCCCCCTGCCGCCGGAGGCCACTCCGGACTGCGGTGTCACTCCGCCGCCGCCTCCGCCGGGCGGGGACCTGAAGGTGACCGACCCGGGCGCCCGGACCTGCGCGTTCAACCAGAGCTGCACGGTCCAGATCACCGCGACCGGCGGCAAGGCACCCCTCAAGTACGCCGCGACCGGCCTGCCGTTCGGCCTCTCCATCGACGCCGCGACCGGCCGCATCACCGGCAAACCCTGGCAGGTGGGCACCCTCCGGGTCACGGCCACGGTCACCGACTCCACCGGGGCCTCTGCCACCGCCGCCTTCCCCCTGACCGTCAACTGGTTCTGAGCCGGACGGCCGGCACGGCAGGGCCGGCCGCGCGTCCGGGCAAGGCGGGTTTTCCTTACGTGGCCCGGCGCCCCCCCGCACTTCGAGGAGCTCGACCCCGGCGGCCGATCGCTTCTCGCTGCCCTGTCGCAGTGAAGGTTGAGCAGCCTCATCGAGGTCTGCGTGGCTTTGACGGACAGCCGGCTTTGCCGGGAGCTGCGCGGCGGCGGATAGCGTGCGGGCATGACGATGACGAGGAAGCGGCGGGTGCTGTACCGGCAGGGCACTGGGTTCTGGCGGATGACGGCGAAGTGGGTTCTGGTCTTCGGGGCCCTGTACCTGTTGGACGGCGGGCTGCTCCGATCGTGGGGTGACGCTCTGGTCTGGCCGCTGATCGGGATCCTGCTGTGGGCGCCGTTCGGGATCGGCGTCGTCTGGTATCCGAAGAAGGACCAGCGGGTCACCTTGACGACGCGTGAGCTGCGTGTACGGCGCAAGCGGCTGCCGATGGAAAAGGTGAACCTGCTGCACGTGGCGCGACTGTGGCTGGAGGGGCGGTCGACCGCGGACGACCAGCCGGTGCTGGAGTGGACACGGTTCGACCGGGTGGTGTGGGTGCCGCTGCGGGACGGCCGGGCGGTCGGCGTGGAGTTTCGCGACCCGGCCGCCTTCGCCAAGGTTTTCGGCGCCTTCGCGGTCGCGGCGTGCGGCGGGCCGGAAATCGTCCGCGCGAGAGCCACAGCGGCAACATACCCGGAGCCGCGCCCGATGCGGGCTGCCCGCTCCTCCGACGACGGCTCCTGGCTGGATGTCCTGGACATCTTCAGCTGAGAGCCGGAAGTGCACGGTACGGGGCAGCGGTCCGTCAGGGGGCGCGGAGAACTGCACAGGGGCCGGCATTCTCGACCAGCTGCCCTGGGAGGCGTTTGGCACAACCACCTCCTGCTCTGCTTGCCGAACCTGACTGCACCACCGAGCATGCGCCTGGCCTGCACCGGAACCTCTCGCCCCCTGACAGCGGAAGAGCCCCGGGCTGGGTCGGGCCGCTGCGACAACGCTTTGACCTGCGTACTTGACCTTCGGTGAGACGAAGTGCGATCCGTCAAGCTTCAGTAAAATCCGCTCAATGTCGGTGCGACAGGACACGCATCCTCGACGAGACGTGCCTTCCGAGGTCTCGGAACGGTATTTCGGCACTGCGGTGCCCGCATTTCATCGGTTCGCCGACGTACGTGCCGGTACCGTAACCACGGCGGGATCACCGACCGGTGAACGCCATGTCAGCCCCGCCACCTGCCCCGCATTCGCGCTCTGGACCGGGGCACAGGTGCGTCTGGTCCACGCCTCAGGCCGCCTTCCTCCAGACGTTCATGCTCAGTTGCAGGAAGGCGGTTTCTCGTAGGGTCGTCTGCTTGACCTGGATCGCGAGGACCGCGATGTCGCCAGAGGCGTTCTTGACGCAGAGATGGGTGCCGTCGTCCGCCGCCGCGAGCGACCAGGTGCGGTATGCGGAGCCGATGGCGCCGCTGAGGAGGTGACGGCAGGCGTCGAGGGAGGCAGCCTTTCCGTTGAAAAGCTGCACGAACACGCTGGTGTCGCTCTGCAGCGCGCAGTCAGCGTCGTCCTCGCAGTCGAGGCGGATGTCGCCCGTGCGGTCCTCGCGCAGCATCGGCTCGCGCAAGCTCAGGGAGTTCTTCTCGTTCAGCCACACGGGGGACCGCACGACGGCTCCCGGCGCCGGGGAGGCGTTCGGGGCAGGCTGCGACGCCCGGGGGGCGCCGCCGGCGGTCGGCGGGGTGCTTGACGGCGGCGCCGTGGACCGTGCCGACTTCGTCGCGCCGGGTGTCGAAGCGGGTGTGTCCGCCGCCCGCTCGCCGAGGCCGAACCGGTGCCCGGCGAGCCAGGTCACGCCCGTCAGCACCAGAGCGCCCGCCGTCACGGCCGCGGCCGTGGTCAGCGCGGTACGCCGTCCGGGCGCCCACCGCCGGGCGGGCCTCAGCAACAGCGTCGCGGCCGCGTTCGACGAAGCCACGGGGGTGGGGACCGGGCCAGGAACGGTCGCCTCGGGTCCTGTGACCTCGCGCCAGACGGCCGGCCCGGCGCCCGCGTCGGCGTCCGTGTCCAGTCGACGTCGGCACCACCTGACGACCTCCGCCAGCGTGGCCCGCTCCCCCGGATCGGGCGCCAGGCACCGGGCGATCAACGGGCGCAACGGCTCGGGCAGCCGGGAAAGGTCGGGTTCCTCGTGCACGATCCGGTACAGCACGACGGGCGCGATGCCGTCCCCGTACAGCGGTTCGCCCAGCGCCGCGAAGGCCGCCGTCTGGGCCAGTGCGAAGACGTCGGTCGCCGGGGTGATTTCACCGCCGATCGCCTGCTCGGGGGCCATGAAATGGGGTGTACCGACGGTGGAGCCGGTGGCGGTGTGCGAGGAGAGGTCGGCGGCGATCGAGATACCGAAGTCGATCACCCGCGGCCCGTCGTCGGCCAGCAGCACATTGGACGGCTTGAGGTCTCGGTGCACGACCCCCGCGGCGTGGACCGCCTGGAGCGCCTCGGCCACGCCGGCCATCAGCCACAGCACGGTGGACACCGGCAGCGGACCACGCCGGGCGACGGCCTCCGTGAGGGACGGCCCGGGCACGTACAGCGTGGCGAGCCAGGGGGGTACGCCGTCGGTGTCGGCGTCGATGAGTTCTGCGGTGTAGGCGCCCCTGACCCGGCGGGCCGCCTCCACCTCCCGGCGGAACCGTCGCCGGAAAGCCGGGTCGTCGGCCAGCTCCGGCCGCACCAACTTGATCGCCACCGGGCGGCCGCCCTGGGTGTGCGACAGGTACACCCGGCCCATGCCCCCCGCGCCAAGCCGGGCCGCGAGGCGGTAACCCGCCACGACGGGAGGGTCGTCCGCCTGGAGCGGCTGAAACACCTCGGTGGTGCTGCGCATAGGACTGTCGTCCCCCTGATCCCCAACCGGCCGACGGGCCGGCCCGGTACGGAAGCCTAAACGGGACGAGTGGGCCCCGCCGACCTGAGATGCTCGCCTCGATCCGGCTCTGGCTGCGCACGTGAGCCTCGCTCGTCGCTACTCCGGCCTGCGTTCCGCGTCATCCGGAACCCAGGGAAAGGGGACGTCAGGCCACCGTGCGCATGCCCATGCGTGGAGATCGACAGCGAGAACAGCATCCGTGAAGGCCTGCGGCGGTCGGTGGCCGTGAGCGGTGACGTAGCGCATGATCAGGAACGGAGCGGCGTCTGCGGCTCAGAACATGCCGTTGTCGTTGGCTGCCTGGGTGGGGATGTCCTGGATGACGTCCCAGTGCTCGACGACCTTGCCGTTCTCCAGACGGAAGAAGTCCGCCAGCGCACGTCCGGGGTTGTCCGGGTTGCCGGGTTCGAGGTCGAGGTGGGAGTGGGTGACCACCATGTCGCCCTCGGCGATGACCCGCTTGATGTCCAGGCGCAGGTCGGGGTATTCGCCGCGCAGCCAGGTCACGAAGCCGGTGAACGCCTCGGGGCCGTCCTGGGCGTCGGGATTGTGCTGGACGTAGACCGGGCCGAAGTGATCGGCGACGGCCTTCTCCGGATTGCCGCCGAACGCCGTCTGGTAATAGTCGACGACGACCTTCTTGTTCTGCTCAGGATTCGACACAGCTGCTCCGTTCAAGGTTCGGGGACTGCCTGCGGCCGGGCACACGGGTGGCGCCGGAAGGAGACCCTTCAAGGTTGAGGTGGAAGAGGCCCCGCGCCATGCACGACGGCCAGATGGGCGAGAGGCACGCAGCGGATCATCTGCTGGCATGATCGTCGTTTCGGGCCGGCCGGTGGGCGGGAAGGGACCGGAAGCCCGGGGGCGCGGGGAAGGCCCGCAGGCTCCGGCGGATGTGCTGCCGCCGAGAGGTCACGGCCTGGCGGGCGGGACGGCGCATGCGCCGTCCGGGCCGCAGACGGCTCCTGCCGGGGCGGCCTCGGTGAGCGGGCGCTCGGCCCAGGCGGTGTGCAGGGCCTGGGCGAAGGCGTCGACCGGCTGGCCTCCGGAGAGGGCGCAGCGGCGGTCGATGACGAAGAAGGGCACGCCGGTGGCTCCGAGGCGGGCGGCTTCCTGTTCGTCGGCGCGGACGGCGTCGAGGTAGGCGTCGGGGTCGTCCAGGACGCGGCGGGCCTCGTCCGCGTCGAGTCCGGCGCGGGTGGCGAGGTCGAGGAGGGCGTCGGGAGTGAAGATGGTTCGGGCCTGGGCGAAGTTGGCTTCGAAGAGCAGGTTCAGCAGCTGGTGCTGGCGGCCGTGTGCCTTGGCGAGGTGCAGGAGGCGGTGGGCGTCCAGGGTGCTGCCGACCTGGCGGTCGGTGCGGTAGGCGAGCCCTTCACCGGCCGCTGTTTTCGCGACCTGCTGGTCCATGCCGGGGCCCTGGGGGCCGAACTTGTCGGCCAGCATTTTGTGCACCGGCACGACGTGGGTCTTGTCGCGAGTGGGGTCGAGTTCGAATGAGCGGTGGATGACTTCGACCTGGTCGCGGTGTTCGAAGCCGGCCAGGGCCTTTTCGAAGCGGGCGGTGCCGATGTAGCACCAGGGGCAGACGATGTCGCCCCATATCTCTACGCGCATGGTCGTGCTGTTCCTTCGTCGGTGCGGGTGGCAGGGGTGTTGCGCTGTGCGGCGAGGGTCATGCGGCGAGGGCCTGCGTGACGGCGGTGAACAGCGGTGTGGTCGGCCGTCCCAGGAGTCCGCTCAGGTCGGCGGGGTCCTGGTGCTGGCGGGCCTGCGCAAGGGGCCCGCGCGCTTCAACGCCCTGCGTCGGCGCATCGACGGGGTCAGCGAGAAGATGCTCGCCCGGACGCTTCAGGCCCTGGAGCGCGACGGCTTCGTCAGCCGCGAGGTCCTCACCGCGATGCCCCCGAGAGCGTCAACTACTCCCTCACTCCCCTGGGCGAGACCACAGCCGACCACCTCATGGCCTTCATCGGCCACATCGAAGCCAACATGCCCGCAGTCCTCGCATCCCAGGAAAAGCACACCGCCACCACCCCGGCATAACCCCCCGGCTCACAGCCGGGCCCCCGCTTGCCGAAGGGCCACCCTGGGCGCCCTCGACCTACCGCTGTGGGCACAAGTGCCTTGCGGCGTCGTGGCTGGCTGCGGCATCGGGGTCGTCGCCGCCATTATGGGCGTCGCCGGCGGCGAGCTGCTGATCCCCACGATCGTGCTGCTCTTCGGCGAGGACATCAAAACCGCTGGAAGCCTCTCCCTGCTGGTCTCCCCGCCGACCATGCTCGTCGCCTTCGCCCGGAACAGCCGCGACGGCAGCTTCGCCGTCCTCGGAGCCAACATCTGCTTTCACCACGATCATGGCCGCAGGCTCCATCGTTCGGCGCCGTACTCGGCGGACTCCTCCTCGGCGTATTCCTCGACGTGGTCCTCATCCCCGTGCTGTCCGTGATCCTGCTCGTGTCTGCGGTCAAGCTCGCCCGGCACAACCACTGACACTTCCCGTGGCAGAACGACTGACGTTCTCGCGGCAGACGACAGTGGTGACGTTGCGCCGATTACAGCTCGTTCCCGAGCGCAGCTTCCTTGAGGAGCTGGCGGGCGAGGTCGCGTACCTCACGGCGGTTGTCTCGGAGATGTCGAAGATCGCGGCCAGGTGCGGGTCCTGGGGCATTGGGTGCCTGATCGTCCTGCGGATGTGGCAGCCGTTTTCACCAAGGCGCACTCCCCGTGGTGGATCGCCGGCGGATACGCGATCGAGCTCGCGGTCGGCCGTGAGCTGCGCCCGCACAGCGATCTCGACGTCTTTGCCCTCCGCCGCGACCAGACGCTCGTACGCGACCTCCTGGCCGACTGGGACCTGAACCGTGGCGGACCCGCCCGGCCAGGGGAAGCTGCGACCATGGCACCCAGGAGAGGCCCTTCAGTCGTCGCTCCACGACATCGGTGCCGACGCACGCCCGAGGCGCCCTGGTCTGTACAGCTCATGCTGGACGAGGCCGAGGGCACCCAGTGGGTCTCACGGCGCGAATCGGCGATCCGGCTCCCGATCGACCGGCTAGGGCGAACCAGCGAGACGGGTATCCCGTATCCCGCACCCGACGTGCAGCTCTTCTACTTCTGAGCCGCCAATGATGACCACCAGCGCCGCGTACCCACCGCACATCCGACGGCGTCATTGCAAGGTGCCCCGGCTCGCAAGGTCCGGCGCATCCCCAGACCGCGCCGACCGCGGGCGGTTCGGCACCGTCAGCCCGCCCCATGGCGGCACTCTGCCGATGGGACATCGCCGGCGGTAGAGTTCGGGGATATGAACAGACGGGCCCCGACGTTGGAAGATGTGGCGCGGGAGGCGGGGGTGTCCCGTGCGACGGTGTCGCGGGTCGTGAACGGCGTGCGCAACGTCGATCCCGACATCCAGTATCTGGTCCGTCACGCGATCGAGCGCACCGGTTACACGCCCAACCGCGCGGCGAGGTCGCTGGTCACCCGGCGAGCGGAGACCGTGGCCCTCATCGTCTCCGGGGCCGGGGACGCCTTCGCCGCCAGGGTTTTCGCCGACCCCTTCTTCGGGCGCGTGGTGAGCGGCGTCGTGGGGTACCTCCGAGCCCGCGCGATGCACCCGGTGCTGCTGTTCGCCGAATCGGAGGCGGCCAGGAAGCAGGTGGTCGACTACGTGCGCCAGGGCAGCGCGGACGGGGTACTGGTGGTGTCGATCCTGGCCGACGACCCCCTGCCAAAGATGCTCCTCTCCGCTCGGATACCCACCGTGCTCTTCGCCCGTCCAGCCCGGACGGCACCGATCAGTTACGTCGACCTGGACCACTATGCCGGGGGTGGGCTGGCCGGCGCTCATCTGCTGGCCCGCGGTTGCCGGCACATCGCGGCGATCAGCGCCCCACCGGAGCTCCCCGCCGGCCAGGACCGTCTCGCCGGGTTCCGCGACGCTCTGGCCCGCGCCGGCCGGCGGCAGGCCCCGGTCGTCGAGGGCGCCTTCACCCTGGACAGCGGTGCGGCGGCGATGACCGGGCTGTTGCGGGAGCATCCCGAGGTGGACGGGGTGTTCGCGGCCAACGACCTGATGGCACAAGGGGCTTGTCAGGTCCTCCGTGAGCAGGGCAGGCGGGTGCCGGAGGACGTCGCGGTCATAGGCTTCGACGACTCGAGCATCGCGGTGACGTGCCGGCCGCCCCTGACCACGGTGCGCCAACCCGTGGAGGAGATGGCCGCGACGATGGCCAGGCTCCTGAACGAGCAGGTTCAGGGTGCGCGTACCGAACCCGGGACCGTGATCTTCGAACCGGAGCTGGTCGTACGGGAGTCCGCCTGAGGTGACCGGCGGCAGGCCGCCGGTCACACCTCCGCTGTCACTTCCGCGAAGCTCCTGCCGGTGCGCGCCTGTCCGCCGGCGGGAGCCTGTCCCGCCCTCTGCGCCGCGGATCAGGTATGGGCCTGTCGGTGGGCACGGATGATGTCCGCGTACTGGCGGCCGCTCGACTTGATGGTGCGTGCCTGCGTCGCGTAGTCGACGTGGACGAGCCCGAAGCGCTTGTCGTAGCCGTAGGCCCATTCGAAGTTGTCGAGGAGCGACCAGGCGTAGTACCCGGCGAGCGGGGCGCCCTTGCGCACGGCACGGGCGCAGGCGCTCAGGTGCTGTTCCAGGTAGCGGGTCCGCTCGGGGTCGTCGACGGTACCGTCGGGACTGACGGTGTCGGAGAAGGCGGAGCCGTTCTCGGTGACGTACAGCCGGCGTACGCCGTAGTCGTCGGTGAGCCGCATCAGGAACGCCTCCAGGCCGTCGGCGTCGATCTGCCAGTCCATGCCGGTGCGGGGTACGTCGGGCAGGCGGACCTCGCGGGCGTACGGGACGGGGCCGGCCGGGTCGTCGGCGACCGTGACCGGGAAGTAGTAGTTGAGGCCGTGCCAGTCGAGCGGGACGGCCATCGTCTCCAGGTCGCCCGGGCGTTCCGGCAGGTCGACGCCGTAGAGCTCGCGCATGTCGGCGGGGAAGCCCCGGCCGTGGACCGGGTCGAGCCACCAGCGGTTGGTGTGGCCGTCCATCCGGGTGGCAGCCGCGATGTCCTCCGGCCGGGTGGACGCGGCCTCCACGGTCGAGTGGTTGGTCACGAGCCCGACCCGGGCGCCCGGCGCTGCCGCGCGGATCGCCTGCGTGGTCAGTCCGTGCCCGAGGAGCAGGTGGTAGGAGGCGTGCACGGCGGCGGTCAGGTCGGTGAGGCCGGGGGCCATCCGGCCTTCGAGGTGGCCGATCCATCCGGAGCACAGCGGTTCGTTCAAGGTGGCCCAACGGGTGACCCGGTCGCCCAGCCGCCCGGCGACGACGGAGGCGTAGGCGGCGAGGTGCTCGGCCGTGTCGCGGATGGTCCAGCCGCCGCGGTCCTGGAGGGCCTGGGGAAGGTCCCAGTGGTAGAGGGTGATGTTCGGGGTGATGCCGGCGTCGAGGAGGCCGTCGACAAGCCGGTCGTAGAAGTCGAGGCCGGCCGGGTTGACCGGGCCGTCGCCGGCGGGCAGGATGCGCGGCCAGGCGATGGACATGCGGTAGGCGTTGGTGCCGAGGGATCGCATCAGGGAGATGTCCTCGGGCCACCGGTGGTAGTGGTCGCAGGCTTCGTCGCCGTGGTCGTCGTTGTCGACCTGTCCCGGGGTGTGGGAAAAGGTGTCCCAGATCGACGGTGCCCGGCCGTCCTCGGCGACGGCGCCCTCGATCTGGTAGGCGGAGGTGGCCGTGCCCCATACGAAGTCGGGGGGAAAGGCGGCGAGGTCTATCGAGTCGGACACAGAGGGCCTCTCTGGGGTGATCGCAGGGATGGGGTGAGGGAGGGGGTCTCGGCGGCTACTTGACGGCACCGGCGGTCAGCCCGGTGACGAGGTAGCGCTGGAGGAGGAGGAAGCCGACGACGACCGGGAGGCTCACGACCAGGGAGGCGGCCATGACCTGGTTCCAGTACACGTCGTTCTGGGTGGAGTAGCCCTGGAGGCCGACGGCGAGGGTCCGGGTGGTGTCGTTGGTCATGACGGAGGCGAAGAGGACCTCGCCCCAGGCGGTCATGAAGGCGTAGACCGCGACCGCCACGATGCCCGGGACGGCAGCCGGCACGATGACCCGGAAGAGGGCGCCGAGCGGCCCGCAGCCGTCCACCTTGGCCGCCTCGTCCAGGTCACGGGGCACCGAGTCGAAGTAGCCGATCAGCATCCAGATGGAGAAGGGCAGGGAGAAGGTGAGGTAGGTGAGGATCAGGCCCGCGCGGGAGCCGAAGAGGGCGATTCCGGTGGCGTTGCCGATGTTGACGTAGATGAGGAACAGCGGCAGCAGGAAGAGGATGCCGGGGAACATCTGGGTGGAGAGCACCGTGACCGTGAAGACCCGCTTGCCGCGGAAGGAGTAGCGGCTGACGGCGTAGGCCGCGAACACGGCGATCGTGACGGAGCAGACGGTCGCCGCCCCGGCCACGATCAGGGAGTTCATGAAGTAGTCGGCCAGCGGAACGGTTTCCCAGATGTCGAAGTACGGGCGGACGGTGAGGCCCGAGGGGATCCACTGGAACGTGCCGGACACGTCCTCCAGTGGCTTGAGCGAGCTGGAGACCATCACGTACACCGGCAGCAGCACGAAGCCGGTGAGGAGCGTCAGGAAGATCCGCCGGCTCCAGAGGAAGGACCGCGGGGCGGCCATCGGGGAGCGGACCGGCCGCCGGGAGTGGCTAGGCATCGGTGGCCTTCCTTCCTCGGGAGGTGAGCAGGAGGTAGGCGCCTGTCACCACGAGCAGGAACAGGAGCAGGAGGACCGACATGGCGGAGCCCGCGCCGAAGTTCCAGGTCTGGAACGAGGACTGGTAGATGTGCAGGGAGATGAGGTCCGCCGCCTCGGGTGCCGCCTTGCCGAAGAGGACGAAGGGGGTGTTGAAGTCGTTGAAGGTCCACAGGAACAGCACCAGCACGAGGACCTGGTTGACCGGCCGCAGGGACGGCAGGGTGATGCGGCGGACCTGCTGCCGGATTCCGGCACCGTCGAGGGCGGCGGCTTCGTAGATCTCCCGGGGGATGTTCTGCAGCCCGGCCATGATGATCAGGAAGGCGAAGGGCCAGCCCTTCCACACGGAGACCACGAGCAGTGTGACGAAGCTGTTGTCACCGATCAGCCAGAACGGCGGGCTGTCGGTGAGCCCGAGCTGGTCGTGCAGCACGTGGTTCACCAGGCCGTTGTCGCGCTGGAACATGAACGCCCAGGTGATGACGGCGGCGTAGACCGGCAGCGCGTACGGGACGAGGAAGAGCGTGCGCAGGAAGCCCCGGCCGCGGAAGCTCTCCTGCATGAAGATGGCGGCAGCCGCCCCGAGCAGCCAGCACAGCCCGACCGAGAACAGGGTGAACAGGCACGTGGTGAGGAAGGACTCCAGCAGCGCCTCGCCCACGGGGGCGTTGAAGTCGACCGCGAGGGAGTAGTTGTCGAACCCGGCCCAGGGCGCGGTGCCCCAGTCGCGGATGTAGAACTGGGTGAGTTCCTTGAAGCTCACGACGATGCCGATCACCATCGGCACCAGGTGGACCAGGAGTTCGAGCAGGAGGGCGGGGAGCAGCAGGAGGTACGGCAGGCCGATGCGGCGCAGCCGCCCGGAGCGGCGCGTACGCGGTGCCGCTCCGGGGGAGGTCTTCCGTGCCGTCCGCTCGCCCGTGCTGGAGGCAGCGGTGAGGGTCATCGAGGTGTCCGTGCTCACTTCTTGGGCATCTGCTGCTGGGCCTTTTCGAGCTTGGCCCGCACCGACTCGGTGGTCACCGGCCGGCCGGCGGCGGCATCGGCGAAGAGTTCCTTGACCGCGGTGCCGACGACGGTCTCGAACTGCGACTCCTCGGGGACCTGAGGAAGCGCGGTGGCACTGGTGGCCAGGGTCTCGCGCAGGACGGCGAGTGCCGGGGTGTTGAAGGCCGGGTCCTGCTGGGCGGTCTTGACCGGCGGGATGGCGCCGTAGGCCTTGTTGAGGATCACCTGCTCTTCGTCGCTGGTCATGAACTTGACGAACTTCTTGGCGCCGTCGATGTTCTTGGTGTTCTTGAAGACGGCCATGTTGATGCCGGCGACCATGGAGTTGGTGGCGGCACCCGGGCCGGGCTTTCCGGACTGCA
Source organism: Streptomyces sp. CB03238 (assembly GCF_002099185.1). Classification (NCBI taxonomy): domain Bacteria; kingdom Bacillati; phylum Actinomycetota; class Actinomycetes; order Kitasatosporales; family Streptomycetaceae; genus Streptomyces; species Streptomyces sp. CB03238. The sequence goes on from NZ_NBCN01000022.1 coordinate 127,361, forward strand.
CCGGGGCGGGCGCCACTCCCCACTCGTCTTCGTTCATGCCCTGGGCCTTGAAGGTGGCCGACGCGGTCTGCCACAGGACCATGGCCGTCTTGTCCTTGGCGAAGTCGCTCAGGGACTGGTTCTGCGCGTATTCGGCGTTGCCCGGCGCGATGATTTTGTCCTTGGCCATCAGGTCGACGTACTGCTTGACGGCGGCGACCGCCCCGCCGGAGGTGAAGTCGGCCTTGCCATCGGGGGTGAAGAAGTCCGCGTTGTGCTGCTTGCCGAGGACGAACACCTGGTGGATGTTGTTGGAGAGGTTGGATCCCTCGGCGCCGAGCCCCCACGTACCGTTCTTGGAGAGCTTCTTGCCGGTCTCCACCATCTCCGCCCATGTGGCGGGCGGCTTCTGGATGCCGGCGTCGGCGAACATCTTCTTGTTGTAGTAGAGCGCGTAGGCCATGGAGTACAGCGGTACGGCGGCGGGGTCCTGGCCTTGGACACCGGTGGAGCCGAGGGCGGAATCCACGAAGCGGTCCTTGCCGCCGATCGCCTCGAAGTTCTTCGCGTCCCAGGGCAGCAGGGCGTCGCTGGACTGGAGGGAGGCGCTCCAGGTGTTGCCGATGTTGAGGACGTCGGGGCCCTGGCCGGAGGTGGTCGCGGTGAGGATGCGGTTGAGCAGGTCTCCCCAGGGCACCACCTCCAGCTTCACCTTGATGCCGGTCTCCTTCTCGAACTTGTCGAGTTCGGGCTGGAGGACCTTCTTGTCCACCTCCAAGCTGGCGCCCTGGTTCGAGGCCCAGTACGTGAGCGTTTCCGGCTGCTCGTTGGAGCCCTCGGAGCCGGACGTACCCCCGCCGCAGGCGGCCGCGGTGAGAACGAGCGAGAGGGTGACGGCGCCGACGGCTGCGGCTCTGATTCTGCGCATGACTGCAGGGGCCTTCCGGGAGGTGGACGGACTTCGCCTGCGGGGGAGGAATGCGACGCGAGTAGCGTCCCGCGTTCGGATCCCGGAACCCGCCACTTAATTTAGGATGTGAGTTAAACCTCAAGCGAAGGTCGCGTCAAGGCCTCGGTCACATGTAAGTTGCCTGCAGGACAACGGAGATGAGGGGGCAGGGTGAAGGTGCGCAGCGGCCGTACCGTGCGTGACCTGCGGCGGGAGAACCGCACCGCGGTACTGCAACGGTTGTATTTCGACGGGCCTTTGAGCCGCTTCTCGCTCGGCCCGGTCACCGGCCTGAGCTCCGGCTCGGTCAGCAACGTGGTGTCCGAGCTCGTCGCCGAGGGCCTGGTCGAGGAGGCCGGCAGCGTCGACTCCGCCGGCGGCCGCCCCCGCATCCTCCTGCGTATCCGCGCGGACAGCGGCTACATGATCGGCGTGGATATCGGTGAGACTCGCGTGCGGATCGAACTCTTCGACCTGACCCTCACCGAACGCGCACGGGTCGAGAAGCCATTGGAGACCGAGGGCCCGCGCCGGACCGACCGGTACGACGTCGGCGTCGTCGTCGGCCATGTGCGCGAGGGCATCCCCGAGGTCCTGAGCCAGGCCGGGATCCCGGCGGAGCGGTTGCTGGGCGTCGGCATCGGAGTGCCGGGCATCGTCGCCAGGACCCCCGAGGACGGCGCCGTGGTGCACGGCCAGACCATCGGCTGGGACGCGGTCCCGCTGGAACGGCTCCTGCGCGAGTCGCGGCTCCTGCCCGAGACCGTGCCGTACTACATCGACAACGGCGCCAAGACACTCGGCCAGGCGGAGATGTGGTTCGGCGCCGGGCGTGGTGCGCAGAACGCCGTGGTGGTCCTCTTCGGCTCCGGGGTGGGCGCCTGCCTCGTCACCGACGACATGCGCTCCGGCCGGGCCGTGGAGTGGGGACACCTGACCGTACGGGTACGCGGCCGCCACTGCCGCTGCGGCGCCCAGGGCTGCCTGGAGGCGTACGCGGGAGCGGAGGCCCTCCTGGAACGCTGGTCCGAGGCGGGCGGCCGGCCCCCCGTCGGCGCGGACGAGGAGACCGCGCTGACCGCGATGCTCGCCGCCGCCTACCCCGCCACGGGCGCCGACGGAACGACGGCACCGGCCGATGCGACCGCTCTGGCCGTCCTGGAGGAGACCGCCGAGTACCTCGGTGCCGGTTTCTCCGACCTGATCAACCTCTTCCAGCCCGAACGCATCCTGGTCGGCGGCTGGGCGGGACTGCAGCTCGGCCGGCGTTTCCTCGACTCCGTGCGGACCTACGCCACCTCGTACTCGCTGAAGTACCCGGCCGCGCGCGTCGAGATCGACCTGGGCACCCTTGGACCGGACGCCGTCACCGTCGGAGCCGCGATCCTGCCGGTCGCCGACTTCTTCGCCCGCGGCGGCCGTCGCGCCGAGGCGGATCCGGAGGAGCAGAGCCCCGCCTGGCAGACGACTCTGCGGGAACGGGCGGCGCAGTGAGGAGGCTCAGCCGGTGACCGCCCGGCGCTCGACCGTCACCGCCCCTTCCCACCGCGGGTCCCCCGCCGACCTCCCCACCATGAGCCGGTACGGCCCCGGCTCCGTGGACCAGGCGCGCTCCTCCTCCGACCAGTGGCGCAGGGCACGGGCCGGCACCGCCACCTCGGCGGTCACCTCCCGGCCCGCCTCCGCCCGGACCGCCGCATAGCCGCCGAACCAGCGCACGGGCCGCTCCACGGCCGACCCCGGCCGGGCCACGTAGACCTGAACGACCTCCCGCCCGGCGCGGGCCCCCGTGTTGCGGAGCCGTACCCGGACCGTGAACGCAGCGCCTGCCGCGATCTCCGTCGGCGCTTCGACGGCCTCGTACTCCCAGGTGGTGTAACCGAGTCCGTGGCCGAACCAGAAGGCCGGTTCGCGCCCGGCCCGCAGCCAGGCCCGATGGCCGACGTGGAGGCCCTCGGCGTAGTCGAGACGGCCCGCCACGGGCCGCGTGCGCGTCACGGGCGCGTCCGCGAAGGACGCGCCCCAGGTCGTGGGGAGCCGACCGCCCGGTTCCGCCAGGCCGAACAGGACGTCGGCGAGCCCCGCACCGGCCTCCTGCCCCGGGAACCAGGCGAGCAGCAGCGCGCCGACCTCGTCCCGCCACGGCATCTCGACCGGGCCGCCGCTGTTGACGACCACGACCGTGCGCGGGTTGACGGCGGCCACCGCCCGTACGAGAGCGTCCTGGTGCCCGCCGAGGGACAGGCCGGTTCGGTCGTACCCCTCGGTCTCGTCGTGCTCGGTGGTACCGACGACCACGATCGCGGCGTCCGCGTCCCGGGCAGCCTCCACCGCGGCCGCCAGCGCGCTCGCCGCATCGGGGTCCGGCGGCGCCGCGGTGACGATGGTGGCGCGTCCGCAGCCGGGGACCAGCTCACGCCGGGCCACCACGTGCACCGGCCGCTTCGAGGTCAGCGCCACCCGGGCCGTGTGCACGGGCGGATTGACGTGGACGACCGCCGGGTCGTCCGTCTCGCGGGGGAACGTGCCCTCCAGGACCGTACGCCCGTCGACGGTGAGCGTCATCCGGCCGAAGCCCCCGACACCGAACGACCACTCCCCCGCCCGCTGCGGCCGCAGGCGCGCGCTGATCTCCACCGTGTGGGCACCCGGGGGCAGGTCCGGCTCGAGCTGGCGGCCCGAGAAGCGGTGCTCCGCGTACAGCTCCCGCCCCTCGTCGTCCAGCACGCGCAGCAGCACACCGGGAGCACCCGACCTCGGGTTGCCGCACCGGTCGGTGTCGAGCGGGTCGGGAGGGGCCCCCAGGGGCGGGCCGGGCGCGTGCACCACTCGGGCGCGCCCGCGCAGCCGAGCGCGGATTCCGGCCAGGGGGGTGACCACCTCGGACGGGAAGACACCCGCGCTGCCACCGCCCTGTGTACGCGGTGCCGCGGCATGCGCACCGATGACCGCGACGGTGGCAAGCTTCGCCGGATCGAGCGGAAGCACCCCGCTGTTGCTCAACAGGACGGAACCGGCCGCGGCCGTGCGCCGCAGCAGCGTACGGGGCTCGCGGGAGCTCTTCACGGACATGCGGCGGCGCGGCGCGAAGGCGCCCACCCGGTCGGCGAGCCGAAGCAGTCGCCTCACCTTGTCGTCGACGGCTTCCTCCGGTACCAGGCCGTCCTTCACCGCCCGGACCAGTGAAGCGCCCCAGGGGCTCTGCGGGCCCGGCATCGCCAGGTCGAGCGCGGCACGGGCCGGTTCCTCGGTCGACCGCAGCGCGGCCCAGTCGGACACGACGACGCCGTCGAACCCCCACTCCCCCTTGAGGGGTTCCCGCAGGAGTGGGCCGGCCGTCATCGTGACGCCGTTGACAGCGTTGTAGCCCGCCATGACGAGCCACACCCCCGCCTCGACGGCCGCCTCGAACGGCGCGAGGTACACCTCCCGCAGGGTGCGATCGGACGCCCGCACGTCGACGGTCAGCCGGTCGGTCTCGGAGTCGTTGGCGACGTAGTGCTTGGCCGTGGCCCCCACTCCGCGGGCCTGGATGCCCCGGATCAGGGCGGCCCCGGTGCGACCCGTCAGTTCGGGATCCTCCGAGAAGCACTCGAAGTGCCTGCCCCCCAGCGGGGTCCGGTGGAGGTTCAGCGTCGGGGCCAGTACCACGTCGACGCCCTTGCGGACGGCCTCCGCGGCCAGCAGCCCACCGAGCTCCTCCACAAGGCCCTCGTCCCAGAGGGCTCCCAGCGCCGAGGCGGAGGGGAGCAGGGCGGAGGGGCGCCGCTCGTCCCAAGCCTCACCGCGGACACCGGCGGGCCCGTCCGACATCACCATCTCCCGCAGCCCGATGTCGGCCTCCCCAGCCGTGCGCCACGTCGTCGCGCCGGTGAGCAGACGTACCTTCTGCTCAAGGGTCAGCTTGCCCACGAGCCGATCGAGCGTCCTGTCGTCCTTCATTCCCGCCCTCTCATTCCCGCCCTCTCATTCGCAGCTGCTCCGTCGTGGCCCTGCCCGGCGGACACCGGGCAGGGCAGAGGGCCCGGCCGCCCTCGCGCGAGCGGGAACGGCCGGGCCCCGGGGAATCCGGTCGGTCAGGGCAGTCGGTAGTCCGCGTTCAGGACCGCGCCCCGCTGCGGGTGGGTCTGGTCGTAGCCGCGCGCGTCGCACTGGAGGCCGCCCACGATGCAGTGGTCGACCATCGCCTTGAGGGTGCGCTCCTCCCACGCGTTGAAGAAGTCGTAGTGGAAGGAGTAGCCGCGACCGCTGGCCAGCCGGACCCGGCTCATGTCGCCGTTGACCGGGAAGGCCATCTTGAACTCGATCATCGGCAGGGCGACCGGGTGGGAGGCCGGGCACATGTTGTCGTTGGTGCCGGGTTTGACGATCGGATAGGCCATGTGGCTCTTGTGGTCGGGGGTGTCGAGGTACCTGCCCTCCCAGCAACTGGGGGCCTGCATACGGATGTTGAGCTGTACGTCGGGACGGCTCGGGCAGCTGGCCGGGATGTCGACGTTGAAGAAGCTGTCACCGCATTCCCAGCCTTCGACGAAGCCGCGGTCGCGGCGGAACTCGTCGGCGCTCTGCGTCGGATCACCCACGACGAACCGCAGCCCCTTGGGGAACGGCCGCACGCTGGTGTAGTCGGTGACCCCGGCCTTGTAGTAGATGACCTGCGGGCCCACCGGGAGGATCTTCTTGTCCCCGTTGTACAGGGACGGCATCCAGTACGCGGACGCGTCGGCGGGTGCCTTGCAGGTGGTCCTGCCCCCGTAGAGGCTTGCGGTCGTGCTGGCGGCGTTCGTCGTCGTGTTTCCCATGAAGGTGTGGTCGTGGGACTTGCCCGGCTGTCCCGGGTACACGATCGGGTCGTCCGGCGCGGTATGCGTGACGGAGCAGTTGGCCTGGAACTCGTGGAAGTAGCGCGGCGGCGGGGTGGCCGTGGACGGTGTCACGCCCGTGACCTGCGGGACGGCCGGTACGTAGCCGTCGCCGTCGGGGTCGTCGCCGGACGTCTGGGTCGACACGGCCATCGTGTGCCCGGCGTGGCTGCCGGCCGGGGTGGGACTTCCGGGATCGGCCGCGGTGGCGACCGTGCCGATGCCGAGGACCGTTGCGACGAGAGCGCTGCCGAGAAGGAGCGCGGGGAGTCGTTTGGAACGCCATCTCATGGAGGGCCTCCAGCCCATGGGTGGGGGTGGTGACCCGGCAGGGGGCTGAGCGCTCCCCCTGCCGGGGGCGTGGCGTGGTGCGTCAGCTGTAGACGCCGAACTCGTGGAGCGAATAGCCCCAGCCCGTCCCGCGGGCCGTCAGGTGGAGACGGACGTGCCGCGCGGTCGCCACGACGTCGATGGTGTCGATGTCGCCGTTGCCCGTCGTCGTGGTGTGGACCGTGCGCCAGGTGCTTCCGTCGTCGGACACCTGAACCTCGTAGGACTTCGCGTAGGCCGGGTCCCACACCAGCTGGAGCTTGCGGATGGCGGTGGGGGTGCCGAGGTCGACGCGGATCCACTGCGGGTCGCTCCAGTCGCTGGCCCAGCGCGTGTCGGCCCTGCCGTCCGTCGCCTTGGCCGGCTCACAGGGGCAGTCGCCGTACGACGCCTGGAAGGAGGAGGCGGTGGTCGGCTTGTTCAGCGCCGCGTTGGTCCCGGAGACCGGCGGGGCGACGACCTTGACCGACGTGGTCTCGATGCCGGCGTTCCCGCGGCCGTCCTCGGCCTGGATGTACACCTTCCAGACGCCCAGCTTCTCGGGCGCGGTGACGGCGAAGGTGCCGTTGCCGGTGGAGCGCCACCGGGCCTCGACGAGCCGCTTGTCGCCGTTGGCGTAGTTCCCACTGAGGAAGATCTTGTACGCGATCGGGTCGCCGTCCGGATCGCGCACCTCGGCGCGCACGCTGAACTCACCGCCCGCCGGGGCCGAGGAGGCGGGGCTGACGGCCATGTTCGTGATGACCGGAGGCGTGTTGTCGCCGCTGGTCGATCCGGTGTAGGCCTTCTTGACGGCGTAGTACGACAGCCTCTTCAGCCCGTCGGGCAGGAGGTTGAACCAGACGCCGCCGAAGTCGTGCTCGATGCCGTAGTGGAAGAGGGTGGCGCCGAGCGCGACGCCCCGGTGGCCGGTGGTGCAGTTCCACGCCTGGGTGTAGCCGTCCGCCTTCTGCACGTCGGTGGGCTCGTCCGGGACCCCGTTGGCGTCGTCCGGCACCTCCCACTCGCCGGCGGGCCCGCCCTCGGTGATGATGTAGGGCTTGGTGTAGCCGCCCGCCTCCCAGTCCTCCCGCACGTTGCAGATGTCGCCGTAGGAGTTCATCGAGTACAGGTCGAGGTCTGGCGCGTTGCGCTTGTAGTAGGGCCAGGCACCGGTCCAGGCGTCGGTCGAGGTGACCGGGTGGTCCGGGTCGATCGCGTGGATCTTCTTGGCCACGTCGTTGACGAAGGAGGTGTAGGCGTTGCGCTGCGTCTCCAACTGCGCGCCGCTGTAGCAGTTCTGCAGGCCGAGCACCGACTCGTTGCCGACGTTCCACATCAGGGTGCCGGGGTGCGACTTGTAAGCCTCCACCCACTTGGCGAACTCGGCCAGCATGGTGTTCTTGTACGTCGAGTCGGTCACGTAGTTCACGCAGCCGCCGCTGCCGGGGCCGCCGCCGGGCTGGAGCCAGAAGCCGTTGACGATGCGGATGCCGTGCGCGGCCGCCGAGTCCAGCAGCGGCTTGGTGGAGCCGTCCGTTCCCCAGGTACGGATGGTGTTGACGCCCATCGACTTCACATCGGGCATGTACTTCGGAGCGTCCGCGACAGACGGGCCCCAGGTCAGACCCTTGACCGTGTACGGCTGGCCACCGGCGGTCAGCTGCCAGTTCCCCTGAGAGCCGGTGACCCGCACCGCTCCTCCCGTGGCGGGCGGAGGGGTTCCGTCGGTGTTCCCGTAGACCTGGAACTCCCACAGGGAGTAGCCGTAGCCGCTGGACCGTTCGGTTCCCAGCATCCGGACATAGCGGCCGGAGCCGGAAACGGCGAGGTCGTCGGTGCCACCGTCACCGCCGGTCACGGTCTTCAGCGTCCGCCAGTCGGTGCCGTTGTCGGAGGCCTGGATCTGATAGCTCCTGCCGTACGCGCCCTCCCACGTCAGGACGGCACGGCTCAGGTTCGACCGCTGCCCGAGGTCGACCTGCACCCACTGCGGGTCGCTCCACTGGCTGGCCCAGCGGGTGCCGGTGAGGTTGCCGTCGAAGGCCGCCGACGCGGCGTATCCGTCTCCCTCCTGGGATGAGGCGGTGGCGGGCTTGCCCTGCGACAGCAGGGTGTCCGCCGCCTGGGCGGGCGGGGCGGCGAGGGTGAGCGTCGACGCCACCAGTGCGCCGAGGGCCAGCAGGGGGACGCCGGCACGGCGGCGGGCCGGGGCGGGTGGTGAGGAGGGTCTGGACACATCTGACTCCTGGCGGGTTGGAGTGCCGGGCGGGGCGGGGCCGCTCTCCTGGGGACTCCGGCGCCCGTCGGCGATGGTCGCGACGGCGCTCCCGGCTCGGGACGGCGCGGTCGGCGTTCAGGCGGTGCGCGGTGCGAACCGTTCGGGTTCAGGCACCGGGTGGTGGCCCCTCCGGGCCGGGTCGCGGGGATGTCACCCGGACCGGAGGGGAATCGCTGCCGGTCCGCACCGGATCATCCGGCGGCCGGCGGACCGGGTGTGTCAGGGGAAGGACACGACGGTGGACGGCACGGTCGAGGTGCCGGCAGGGACCGTGGATGCTCCGGTGTCGTTGATGACGTGGTTGTAGTGGCCCATACCGCCGAGGGACACCACCAGCAGGCTGTGGAACTTCACCCCTGGCTTGACCGGGGTCTTGAAGCCGTGGTCCTGGCGGATGCTCGGGTCGACGTTGTAGTTGCAGTAGCTGCCCAGGCCCCATGCCTCGTGGGTGTTCACCGATTCGTCCACCCGGTAGGCGGCATACCCCTTGGTGGTGCCGTTCTGGATGGCGGCCTGGTTGGGCGCGTCGTAGGCCTTCTCGTTCTGGTAGAAGATCGTGCGGCCGCGCTCGCCGTACCACTCGACGTCGTACTTGTTGAAGTGTTCGACGAACAGGCCGGTGGCCAGGACGTCGTCGCCGTTGACCCGCACACCGTAGTCGGCGCGGTTGGTCTCCCAGCCGACGCCGTCGCCGTGGTCGGCGCGCCAGACCCAGGTGTGGTCGATGATCACGTCGTCGCTGTTGACCACCATGCTGGTGGTGGCCTTACCGGGCCCGGCGCCGCCGATCCGGATGTAGACGTCCTGCACCGTGGTGGGGTTGGCCGCGTGGTCGGCGGCGGCGCCCTGGGGGCCGATCTCCAGCAGCGTCGGGGAGTTGACCGGACCCGCGTCGATGAGGAAGCCGGCGAGCTTGACCCCGTCCACGTCGGCGACCCTCATCGCCGTCACCCCGTTGTCGGGAATGATCGTCGCCAGGCCGAGGCCCAGCACGATGGTGTTCGCCCGGTTCACGTTGATGGTCCGGTCGACGCGGTAAACACCCGGGGTGAACAGCAGGTGCAGGCCCTGCTCCAGGGCGGCGTTCATGGTGGCGGCGGTCGTTCCCGGCTTGACGACATAGAACCGGCTCAGCGGAATCGACTCACCCTGCGGAGTGCCACTCGCCCACGTCGTGCCGCGCGCGGCGGTGCGCTTGGCGGGCGCGAAGACCTTGTACTCGTTGCCGTCGAGGTAGAGGAACGGCTTCTCACGCGAGATCGGGGTGGTGTTCAAGGTGGTGTAGCGGGGCTCCGGGAAGCTGGTCGCCGGGGCACCCTCGACGCCGGAGAAGACCTGGTTCCACACGGAGTTGGACCAGCCGCCGATCGAGCTGTCACGGGTGTACCACTGCTGCTGCGAGTAGTTGCCGATCTGCCCGTCGACCTTGGTGTCGGCGATGTAGCCGCCGCTGGCCCAGCCGTACCCGTTCGGTGCGAGATTCAGTCCGCCCTTGACGTGCATGCGGCGGAACGACGCCGCTTGTGAGACCGCCCACCGGTTGGTCCCACTCACCGGGTTCAGGGCCAGGTTCTCCGCGGCCCGCCAGAAGTTCTGGGTGGCGTTTCCGTTGAACCAGCCCGCGTCGACCGTCACGTCACCGTTGATGGTCGTGTCATCGGGCCGCAGCCCGAGGCCCGCGATCTGGGTGTAGAAACCGATCTGGGCGTTGAGGCCGTTGTACGTGCCCGGCTTGAAGAGGAAGGCGTGCCGGCCGCTGCCGAACTGCGCCGATTCCTGCTGCTTGAACACCTCGTCAAGCTTGGCCTGGATACCGGGGGTGGACGGGTCGAAGACGTGCACGTTGGGGCCGAGGTCACCGCCGCCCGGCAGGGTCGGGCCGTCGTCGCCCATGGAGCCGAACACCTTGAACTCCCACAGCGAATACCCGTACCCGGTCGCCCGGGCGGTACCGAGCATCCGGACGTAACGGGCCGTCCCGGAGACGTTCAGCGTCTCCGTGCCGCCGGTCCCCGTGGTGGTCGAGTAGGCGGTCGACCAGTCCGTGCCGTTCTGGGACGTCTCGATACGGTAGCCCTTGGCGTACGCGGCCTCCCAGCGCAGCTCGACCTGACTGATCGTGGCCGACGCACCGAGGTCGACACGGATCCACTGCGGGTCGGAGGCGGCGCTGGACCACCGCGTGCCGTTGTCACCGTCAACCGCTGCGCTCGCCGGCGTGCCGTAGTGCTCTTGGCTCGACGCCGTGACGGGCTTGCCCTGGGACAGCAATACGGGCGCGGCCTCGGCCTCCTGAGCGGGGGCGAAGGCGAGAAGGGTGGCGGCGAGAGCGGTGACCACCACACCGACGACACCGCTGCGGGCGAATCTGCGTGGTGCCGGTGGCGCCACGGATGGTATGCCAACTGTGGTCATGTGGGGGCTCCTTGGAAACGAGAACGACTCAGGAGAGCGCTCTCCGGAACCCTGCCCGTAACGACACGGGCGGTCAAGGGCTCCGTCGCCACTTATCTTTCGGCTTTCATTAAGCAGCAGTTGACGGCCTCGACGACTGGACGCATCGCGCGAATCACCGACGGCGGTCGTTCCCCAGCTCCGGAACGGCGTGGAGCTGAGGGTGTGCCGCCTGTTGGCCGTTCAGGCCAGGTGAGGCCTCACCGACCGGCCGAACGAGGCTGAGGGGGAAGAACTGCCGTAACACGTACGGCCCAGCCGCCACCCCCACGATGTCGCCGTGACGACCTCTGGGGAACAGCCGTCGATACGCGTGTTGTACGACGAGCCCCGCAGTGACCTGCGGGATTCGGCCCTTCCCCGTCCGGTCCGTGCCTACGTCGGGCGAAGGCGGCTACGGTACCGGTCGTGTCGCCTCCCGCCGACGGTGCGAGTAGTTCCCAGGTGAGGGGGAAGGCGCAATCCAGCATGAAAGGGACACCGCAGGGCGAGAGGCAGGAGGACGGGATGGTCACCGGGCCGCTCCGGGACGACGAAAACAGCGTTTGTCCAGAGGTCGGCGACGCCTTCACCGCCCGTTTCGACGGTGAAATCAGCGACGTCACCGACATACGACTGGCGGCACGGCTGTTCCTCGGCACGCTCATGCGCCATGACCCGTCAAGCAGCTCCGAGAGTGGGAGCGACATCCTGCTTGTGGTCACGGAACTGGCGTCCAACGCCATCCAGTACGCCCCCGGCCCCTTCACGCTGCGGATGCGCCGCACCTTCGACGGAGTGCACGTGACCGTGGCCGACCAAAACCCGGCTCCGCCCACACCCAGGACCTGCGACCCGACGCGCGGGGCCGGCGGTCTCGGCTGGCATCTCATCCAGGCGCTCTCTCGCCAGGTCAGCGTCGTGCCCAACCAAGGCGGGAAGGAGATCCACGCGTTTCTACCCTGGTGAAATCTCCAGGGCCGCACAGGCATCTAGTGCCGCATCAGTCAACGTTCGCCCTGTAGTGAGGCCCCGCCTGTCGACGGCTTCGG
>NZ_NBCN01000023.1:0-132244 GCF_002099185.1 Streptomyces sp. CB03238
CCCGGTCTCGGTCAGCGGGGCATTACGGTGGGGCACGAGGGCCTCCTCGGATCGGTGCAGATGTCGCAATCCACACCGAACCCGGAGGCCCTCACCCGTTCAAGAACCCAGCACGCGTGTCACCAACGTCTCCGGACAGCACACCTAGAGCCCTGGGGAGGAGTCCGTGCGGCCCGGGGGCGTCGTCGGCGACCGCGCCCCGCCCCCTACCGCCGCCGCATGAGCCGCCGCAGGGACCGGCGTACGAACCGCCGGAGCCGCCGCACCGGCCGGTACGACCCTCGACGCGCCGGTCCCTCCCCGGCACCGCCCGGCGGCACCAGCGGCACCTGCGGCATCAGGTAGCGCATGCCGCCGCTCTCCAGGACGCAGAAGGGCACCCCGCCCATTTCGCGGGGATCACTGACCGTGATGCCGACAGACCGCGGCGGGTCCCCGGGCAGCTCCGCCCTCACCGTGCCGCCTCTGCGCGGGCCGGGCCCGTACGCGACGACCTTGCCGTCCACCAGGACCTCGAAGTCGCCCGAGCCGCCCAGGAACTGGACGGTGATCGAGTGCCCGTCCTGATCGACGTGGAAACGGTGACCAAGGGCCATGACGCGCCTCCCGGGCCGGTACGGGACGCCGTAAACCCAGCGTACGTACGACGGCTGCCGCGCCTCACGCCCAGAGCGCCTCCGCCACCCACACCCCGGCGAAGACGGCGCCCAGGCCGGCGGCCACGCTGCCGGCCACGTTCAGGGCCGCGTAGGACCGCGCCCCGCCCTCCACCAGGCGCAGCGTCTCGTAGGAGAACGTCGAGTAGGTGGTGAGCGCCCCGCACAGCCCCGTACCGAGCAGCAGCCGCAGCCCCGAGGACGCCGCCCCCGCCGCGACCGCCCCCGTCACCACACCCAGCACCAGACAGCCCACGACGTTGACCGTGAACGTGCCCCACGGGAAGACCGAGTCGTGCCGCGACTGGACGGCCCGGTCGGTCAGGTACCGCAGCGGCGCGCCGACCGCCGCGCCCGCGATCACCCACAGCCAGTTCACCGCGCCTTCTCCCCGCCCGCGTACCGGATGACCTCGCACGCGTCGAGCGTGACGAGGCCGTCCGCGACCAGCCCGTCCAGCCGCGGCAGGAACGCCCGCACCCGTTCCTCGCTGTCCACGACGACGACCGCGACGGGCAGGTCCTCGCTCAGCGACAACAGCCGTGCGGTGTGGATCAGGGACGACGCCCCGAAGCCTTCGATCCCCCGGAAGACGGAGGCCCCGGCCAGCCCCGCCTCGTGCGCCCGGTGGACGATCTCGCTGTACACGGGCCGGTGACGCCAGACATCGTTCTCCCCCACGAAGATCGTCGCGCGCAGCGCCCGCGTGCCGCCGTTCGGTTCCGTCATGCCTGCCTCCACGCCAGTACGCGGCGCGTCAGCCACGCCGCCGTCCCCACCGCCGCCAGCGCCGCCACCGGCGTGAGCACGAGATACACCAGTGCGGCCCGGGCCCGGCCGCCCTCCACCAGCTGCTGGACGTCCACCGCGTACGTCGAGAACGTGGTGAACCCCCCGAGCACCCCCGTACCGAGGAAGGGCCGCACCAGCCGGTGGGCCGAGCGGACTTCGCCGATCACCACCAGGAGCACGCCGATCAGCGCGCAGCCGACCGTATTGACGCACAGCGTGGTCCACGGGAAACCGCCCTCGGCGGTCGGCCACATCAGCGAAGCGCCGTAACGGGCCGAGGCACCCACGGCCCCGCCCAGCGCCACCACCGCCACCACCGGCGCCTGCGCCCGCCACGACCGCCGGCGCCTCCTGGGCGGCCGGGGGCGCCGGGGCGCGGACGGCGCGTCGGCCGGGCGGGCGGGGCCGGGGCCGACCGGATGGCGGGGGGCTGTCATGAACGTCCGTCTCCTACGCACAGGCCCCCGCGCAGACGCGCGCACAGCATTGCTCGCGGGCAGGGACGCAGGGCTCAGGTTAACGCGTCACGATCAGCGGCGGCCCACGGCCGGACCGCCCCTCAGCGCCGCCAGCCGTCCAGGGGCCGGAGGTCGGTGTCGGTCAGGGCGCGCCCGGGGCTCTGCGGCTCGGGGCTGCCGGTGTTGCCGTACGACTGCGTCGAGAAGTTGCCGTTCTGGGTGTGCACCCCGCGGTCGCCCACCGCGGAGGCCACGGGGGCGGAGGCACCGAGAACGGCCGCGGCGACGCCGGCGGTGGCCAGCACCTTCTTGATCATGGTTCGTTCCTTACCGTCGAAGCGACCGGGAGTCCGGACTGCGTAACGGTCACGCGACGACAGACGTATGCCGCATTCACCCGTTTGCCGGGCCGGGCGGCCGCACGATCACCTGCGTACCGGCCGGAAGTACCGCTCCAGGGCCCACGCCGACAGCCGTTGGCCGGCGGCGTTCCCGGCGGTGTCGGCGAACCGGGTGTGGATGCCTCCCCAGACGCGGGCGTTCACCACGTCCCGGTTGTAGTCGCGCGCGTGGCGGTAGTGCCGGGTCGTCCCGGTGCCCCTGGACGGGACGAAGAGGTCGACGCGGGAGGTGCCGAACAGCCCGGTGAGGGTGCGCATCAGGGCGCCGCCGGACGTCGCGTGGCCGCTGAGGTAGTCGGGGTGCGGGGGCGTGGTGAGCAGCGGTTCCCAGTGCGGGTCGGCCCGGGTGGCCGGATTGCCGTCCCGGTCGGCCTCCCGGATCGCGGTGACGGGCCGCCACGTGCCGTAGTGGAGCTTGGCGTCCCAGGCGGTGACGACCGCGTCCAGCTGGGTGGTGTTGGCGGCCGCGTACAGACGGGCCGTGTCGACGATGTCGAAGCGGTGCCGGTCGGCGTGGTCGCCCAGCGCCTTCTGGATGTCCAGGTCGGTGAAGTACCGCGCGGTGTCCGTCTGCCAGGGCGTACGGGCCGATCCCTCCCTGGCGCCGAACGCCCGCACCTCGGCCAGGTCCCTGGCGTACCGGACGGAGGTGAGCCGCGGCGGGGGAGGCGGCCGGAACCGGTCGGGGGTCCCGATCAGCATCGGGCGCAGCCGGCCCAGCCAGGCGTCGGCGAAGGGCTGGTGGCCCGGTGGCGTGGGCCGCCACACACCCGGGGCGGGGCGCGCGGGGAACGCAACCGGCGCGCCGCGGCCGTCCCCGGCGCGCAGCGCGAGGATGTGGTCGGCGGCGCGCTCGCCGAAGGCGACGCCCTCGTCCTCGGCCCGGCCGTCCGGTACGCGCGCCAGGCTCGCGGCGTACACCTTCCGCAGCCGAGGCGCGGCCGCCGGGAAGGAGACCCGCAGTAGCCGGTACGCCGCGGCCGCCGCGGCCGCCTCGGAGGACGCCGTACGGGGGCCCCGCGCGGTACGGCGGTACGGCTCGTACCGCCCTTCGATGCCGACCACCGCGTTGTACACGGCCGTGGCGACGAACGCGTGCCAGACCATCTCCTCCGGGACGGTCAGCCTGCCCGCCGGGTCGACCGTTGTGGTGACGGTGCCCATCCACTCGCTGACCACCGCGCCCGACGCCGGGGCGCCGGGCCGCGCCGGCCCGGCGGTGGCGTGCGGAGCCGCCGACGCCAGTGCCGCCAGCCCGGTCGCGGCGGCGACCGCCACGGCGGCACGCGCTGAGCATCGTCCTGCTCCAGTCCGCACGGCAAGCTCCTCACGCCGGTCACCCCCTCCGTCGCTACAGCTGTTGACCCCGAGGCGGCCGGGGAACCGCTCCGCCGTCGGGGCCTGCGCTGTCCGGGGCAGTCACGCCACCCGGACGGAGTCCTGGGCGCCGGTCGGCCGCTTCAGCCGTTGGCCGCTTCAGTCGTCGACGCGGTCCAGGACGTCGCCGAGGTCGACGAACGCGAAGTTCGTGGCCGCGCGGTCGCCGTCCACCGGCGTGTCGTGGCCGTCCTGGACGACCAGCAGGCCGCGCGGGTACTTCGTACCGAGCGGGGCGTTGAGGACGGCGGCGCCGTCGCACTCCTCCGACCCGTCGAGGGCGCCGTCGGCCGTGGCGGTGACCCGGAAGCCGCCCTCGTACTCGTTGGCGTCCTCCAGTTCGCGGTCGTACAGGGCGAAGGTGTCGTCGCCCTGGCTGGAGGCGAGGACGTAGCCGTCACCGTCGGCCTCGGTGAGCAGGGTCAGGCCCTCGACGTCGGCCGCCAGGCGGGTGCCGCCGAAGCCGGGGTCGGCACCGGGGGCGCACTCCTCGCTCTCCTCGTCGTACACCGCCGGTACGCCGTACTCGCGGACGCGGTCGACGAGCTTCGGCGCGGCGCCCGTCAGGTCCGCGCGCATGCGCCAGATGCCGACGTCCTCCTGTCCGGCGTACAGCATGCCGTTGGCCGGGTCGACGACCATGCCCTCGACCTGGGGCAGCTCGCCCGGCTCCCCGCAGGGCGTCCACGACGTGCCGTCGGGCAGCCGGAACGAGGACGGCAGGTCCAGGCTGCGGACCTTGCGGTAGGTGACCGTGCCGGCGGGGGTGGGGGTGAGCTCCAGCAGGACGACGGTGGTGCGGTTGCGGCGGCTGACGAGGGCGTAGGAGCGGCCGGTCGCGGGGTCCGTCCAGGTGGCGAGCCCGTAGGCGGTGTGCTGGTCGTTGATCTCGTCCTGGTTCGCGGAGAAGACCGGCGGGGCGGCGGGGTCGGTGATGTCGGTGAGCGGGCCGGCGGCGCGGCCGGGTGCGATGCGGTGGATACGGAGCCGGTCGTGGCCGCGGTCGGTCGTCACCGCGACGTCCGCGCGGCCGGACGGCAGCCGCAGACCGTGGACGAGGTCGACGTTGTTGAAGCGGCCGGGTGCGTCGTCCGGACCGGCGGCCGGGGGAGCGGGGACCGACTGCACCTCGCGGGCGTCGAGGTCGTACACCCGCAGGCCGCCTTCCTTGGCGGTGGCGATGACCAGGCTGCGGTCGGGCTGGGCGGCGTTGCGCCAGATCGCCGGGTCGTCGGCGTCGGCGCTGCCGCCCGCCTCGTCGTCGTACAGCGTGGCGGTCTCCGCGCGGGGCGCGACGCCGGGCAGTGGCCTGAGCGTGCCGGCGGTGTGGGCGCCGGCGGGAACGGTGGCGGTGAGCGCCGCCAGTGCCGTACCGAGGACGAGCGCGGCCGACCGGACGGGACGGTGCCTGAACACGAGAGGGAACCCCTTGCTGTCGGGAGCATGGCAAGCCGGTGTCGAGCCTCGGGTGGTTCGGTGACCGGCTGCCTTACGCCGGGTGTGCCCCTCGTGAACTCATCGCGTCATGGTCCGCCCGTCGCTCAGGTGGGCGCGCCCGGCGCGGGCGCCTCGGCGGGCATCTCCTCAGGCACCCTCACCGGGCCGGGCACCGGCTCGGGCACTGGCCCGGGCGCCGGCTCTGGCGCCGGACCGCCGGGCTCGAAGCCGGCCAGCAGCCGCTCCAGTTCCTGCTGGTCGGGGCCCAGGAAGGGGTCGGCTCCGGGCGCGGCGCTGATCGCGTCGACCATCCGGGGCGTGAGGCCGGTGGCCGGCGGCAGGTGCGTGCCCAGCACGATCTCGGGGTCCATCTCCCGCAGCGGCCGCACGGTGGCGAGGTACTTGTCGACGTCCACGGTGTGCACCCACGGGCTGTCGACGGTGGCCCACAGCAGCTGCGCGGCCCGCAACTGCTCCGGAACCAGCGCCCCCGCGTCACCGCCCTCGGCGAGGTCCGCGCTCGGCATGGGCGCCCCGAAGCAGTCCGAAGTGAAGCAGGCGCGCGACCTGGCGTCGTAGAAACCCACCGTCGCGGGATTGTCGAAGAGCGGCGGCCGGAACGCGGCGAGCGTACGGTCACCGACATCCAGGGACTGGCCCGGGTTCAGCAGGAACACCCGCTCCAGGGGCAGTGGCCGTTCGGTGGACATGATCCCGGCACCGATGTACGTAGTGACGATCCGCGCCTGCGGAGCCGCCTCCAGCAGCGCGAACAGCCCGCCCGTGTGGTCCCGGTCGGGGTGGGTCAGCCATATCCACCGCACGTCGGCGGGGTCGATCGCCGAGCCGAGCACCGCCAGGAAGTCCCGGTCGGGCAGACCAAGACCGGTGTCCACGACAACCGGCGCCTCGGCGTGCAGGACAAAGGCGTTGACCGGCAGGAAACCGATGCCGGGCACCTCCAGGCAGTCCGCGAGGACAGTGATGTCGCGGCCGACTCTGTGCATGGTCATGGTGGAACTCCGATGCCCCCGGCAGTGGAGAACGCTCGCGGCCGCCGACAGGAAGCCGGCCCGGTCCGCCCGTTCCGCGCTCCCCACTCCTCCATGGTGGTCCCACCCGCACCGGACAGAAAGGTCATCACCCCACAAAAAAGGTAGGTACGTGCGGCACCTTCCTCCACCGCTACGGCCTGGTGGCACGCGCGATGAACTCGTCCCGGTGGCGACGGTCTTTGCCGGGCGGCGGCGTGATCGCCGGGACGGTACCGAAGCCGGAGTGCTCCTCGATCAGGACCTGTTCCTTGCCCGTCGTGCCCTTCGCGCCCTTCCCGGTCTCCTGGGACTGCAGGACGAGGACGTCCCTGCCGATCCACATGTCGATGACGACCGACGTCATGCCCTGCTCTTCGCCTCCGCGACGTACCCGTCGCGGAGGCCCTTCTCCAGCGCGGGCCCGCTGTACGCCGCGAGCTCGTCGAGCACGACCGTGCCGCGGTAGTGGTCGGCGGGACGGCCGCCGACCTTCTCCTCGGCGATCCACGCCGTCGGCTCCGTCGCGGCCGGCGCGCCCGCGAACTCGTCGACGTACCCCGCCGCCCGCATGTCACCCGCGGCGGTGTAGCCGCCGAGGTCCATGCGGTACCAGCTCTTGCCGGGCACCTTCTCGGTCTTCACATAGCGGTCCGCCTGCTGTCCGCCGGCGCCCGCTCGTCCCGGCTCGCGCCGCCGCCGTCGGAACCACCGTCCCACCGCACCCCGCCGGCACCATCGTGAGCGCCGCCCCAGCGGCCGCCGTCATGATGCCCCGCCCCGTCGTCCGCACCGTCCGCATTCCGTCGTACGTACTCGGTATTCGCCTTGATCCCGGCCATCTGCCCAGGTCACCCCGCGGTTCTATTGGGTGAGGCCCCGGCCGCCCGCTCGCTGCGGCGGTGGAGTTCGGGCGCGGGAGCCGGTGGTACTCGGTCTGGCAGCCGTTGCGGCCACCGGCGTGCGTGCGCGTGCGTGCGCGCCGGTATGGAGGCACGGTGGCAGCATCGGAGAGGAGCGGTCATGGGCGGCGCAGAGGGCATCCCGGCCGACCGTGGCGCGCTGGGCGGCGGGCCGGCAGCGAGGTCGCGAGCCGGAGCGGAGGCGGGAGCGGGGGCGGCCGAGCCGTCGTCGGCGGAAGGGCTGCTGGACGTCCTGGGCGTGGCCGCCGTGGTGCTGGACGCGGACGGGCGCATCGTGCTGTGGAGCCCGCAGGCCGAGAAGCTGCTGGGATACACGGCCGAGGAGGCGCTGGGCCGGTACGCCGCGCAGCTCATGGTCGCGGAAGAGCACTTCGAGCAGGTGCTCCACCTGTTCGACCGGGTGATGAGCAGCGGGGACGCGTGGTCGGGGGAGTTCCCCGTACGGCACAAGGACGGCACCGCGCGGGTGCTGGAGTTCCGCAACATGCGGCTCCTGGACGACCGGGGCGACTACTACGCCCTGGGCCTCGCCACCGACCAGGCGACGCTGCGCAAGGTGGAGCGGGACCTGGCGCTCTCGGTGCGGCTGGTGGACCAGTCCCCGATCGGGCTGGCGGTGGTGGGCACGGACCTGCGGTACGTGGGGGTCAACGCCGCCCTGGAACGCATCGACGGCCTGAGCGCCGAACAGCACAACGGCCGGCGGGTCGCCGAGCTCCTCCCGTTCGTCAACGCCGCGTCGGCCGAGGAGTCGATGCGCAGGGTCCTGGACAGCGGCGTACCCCTGCTGGACCGCCAGATGGTGGGCCGTACCCCCGCCGACCCGGACACCGATCACGCGTGGTCGGTGTCGCTGTACCGGCTGGAGGACGTGGGCGGCCGGGTGCTGGGGCTGGCCTTCTCGGTGATCGACGTGACCGACCGCTACCGCGCGGCGACGGAGGCCGAGCGCGCACGCGACCGCCTGGCCCTGGTCGCGGACGCGTCGGTACGCATCGGCACCACGCTCGACCTGGAGCAGACCGCCCGCGAGCTGGCCGACATCGCCGTGCCCGAGCTGGCCGACGTCGCCGCCGTCGACCTCCTGGACACCGTGCTGGAAGGCCGCCCCGGCCGCATACCGGCCGGCGGACCGGCCGTCATCCGCGCCCTGGCCGTCGCCGCCGCCTATCCGACCGCCGCGGTCCAGGCCGCCGACCCCCCGGGCGAACCCGCCCACTACAGCGCCGACCGGCTCGTCACGCGCTGCGTACGCACCGCCCGGCCGGTCATGGTGCCCGAGGTCGACGACGACGCCCTGTCCTGCATCGCCCGGGACGATCACGCGGCGCAGCTCCTGGCGCGGGCCGGCGTCCACTCGTACCTGGCCGTGCCGCTGATCGCGCGTGGCGAGGTCCTCGGCGCCCTCGACCTCAAACGCGCCCGCAACCCCCTGCCGTTCACCGACGACGACGCCCTGCTCGCGAGCGACCTGGCCGCCCGCGCGGCGGTGTGCATCGACAACGCCCGCCTCTTCCGCCAGCAGCGGGAGACCGCGCTGACCCTCCAGCGCAGCCTGCTCCCGGAGACGCCCCGCCACCTCGTCGGGCTGGACGTCGCCTCCCGCTACCAGCCGGCCGGGGTGGGCAGCGAGGTGGGGGGCGACTGGTTCGACATCATCCCCATGGACGACGGGCGGACCGCCCTCGTGGTGGGCGACGTGATGGGCAGCGGCATCAACGCGGCCACCACCATGGGCCGGCTGCGCACCGCCACCCAGACCCTGTCCCGGCTCGCCCTCGGACCGGCGGAGGTCCTCCGGCACCTCGACGAGATCACCGCCGGCCTGGAACCCTCCCTCGCCACATGCGTGTACGCCGTGTACGACTCCCGGCGCGGCCAGTGCTGCCTCTGCACCGCCGGCCACCCCCCGCCCGTACTCATCCGCGCCGGTGACGGCCCCCGGCTCCTCGACCTCCCCACCGGCGCCCCCCTGGGCGTCGGCGGCGTCCCCTTCCACGACGTCACGGCCGAACTGGCCCCGGGCGACCGGCTGGTGCTCTACACCGACGGCCTGGTCGAAACCCGCGACCAGGACATCGACACCCGCCTCGACCGACTGCTCGAACTCCTCCGCATCCCGGACCCGTCCCTGGAGGACACCTGCGACCGTCTCCTGCGCGAGCTGCGGTACGGCGGCAACCACGACGACGTCGCCCTCCTCGTCGCCCGCGTCCGCGACCGCGCTCCGTCTCCTTGACGCTCCGGCGCCCGGCGCCCCGCGTCTACTGCCCCACGCGGCCGTCGATCCGCTCACGAAGGAAGTCGGCGTGCCCGTTGTGCCGGGCGTACTCCTCGATCATGTGCACCAGCACCTCCCGAAGCTGAACGGGCTTTTCGCCGTTCGTGCCGGTGAGGCCGAGATCGGACGCCTCGGCCACGAACCGTTCCGCGAACGCGACTTCCGCCCGCCACGTGTTCCAGGCCTCCGCGACGACCTCGGGGTCGGGCACCGCGCCGTTGAAGTCCTCGTCGGGGTCGGCGCCGGAGCGGTAGTGCAGCGGCAGGTCCTGTCCCGCCATCACCCGCCGGAACCATTTCTGTTCCACCCTTGCCATGTGGCGCACGAGTCCCAGTAGCGACAGATTCGACGGCTCCACCGAACGACGAGCCAGCGCTGCGGCATCAAGACCGGAGCACTTCAGTTGGAGCGTCAGCCGCTGGTCGCGCAGATACCCGGCGAGGACGGCCCGTTCACCCGCGAACCCCCCATCGGTCCGCAGGTCCTCATCTGGGGCGACGAACATGTTCGACCACCCGAAGTGCCGGGCAGGCCGCTGCTCAAGGTGTGCACTGGCATCGTCTGGCATGCCCAAGATCATGGGCGATCCGCGCCGGATCCGCCAGGGCGGCGAAGGGACCGGAAAGCGATCGCCCCGGCGGGGCACCGTCCCTCTACTCTCGCCGGAGCGGGGCGTCTCGTCGGCTCCCTCCAGGGCTCTTCACCCCCGGCCTCCCACCAGCGTGCGCAGCGCTTTTTCGAGCCGGGACTGCCTGGTCTCCGGTGTGGGCGCCTGAAGCAGCGGCAGGGTGATCAGATAACGTCCCGTCTTGTCGAGCGCCTCGAACGCCTCCTTGGCCCCCGGGTCCGCATCGAGGGCCGCGGCCAGGTCGGGCGGTACCGTCGCCGTCTTCTGCGACTCGTAGGCCCTCGCCCACCGCCCGTCCTCCTGTGCCCTGCGCACCTCGGCCAGCCCGGGCTCGCGCATCCGGCCCGCGGCGGTCAGCATCGCGACCTTTTCGACGTTGACCTGCGACCAGAGGCTGTTGGGCCGGCGCGGCACGTACTTCTGCAGGTAGTGGTCCTCGTCGAGAGACCGCCGCTGCCCGGAGATCCAGCCGTAGCACAGCCCGATGTCGACGGCCTCCTCGCTCGTCACCGTCGGGATGCCGGACTTCCTCTTGGCCATCTTGATCCACACACCCTCATGGCGTGCGCAATGCTCGGCCAGCCAGCTCTCGAACGCCTCGGCGTCCGCGAAGGCGATGATCTCCACTCCGTCGAGTTCTTCCATGGGCCCACACGCTATCGCCCGCTCGATCACCACCGGCACGAGCCGTGACTGGTGGTCGATTGGGGCGTTGGTGGGGTTATGACCAAGACTCAGCGTGTTCTCACCGTTCTCGCCATCGCCGCCGGCGCTTCCGCACTGGCGGCCCCCACCGCGGGAGCGGCCATCGTGCCCGCTCCGGGGCCCCAGGGGCCGTCCCTCCTCAACCGGGTCGACAATCTCGCGTCGATCGCTGTCGCTCCCGAGCACCGTTCCCAGGTGCCCACGGTGACCGAGCAGTTCGACGGCCTGGACGGGCTGCAGCGCCTGGGCGAGGTGCGACAGCTCATCGAGCCGGTGGCGCCGGTGCTGTGGCTGCTGCCGGTGGGCTAGGGCTGTGGGCCCATTCGTCCGGCCGAGCCGGGAGCGGCCTGGCGGGGCGTGAGGGCGGCCGTCGCCGCCACTGCGGGGCGTCTCGGCGGTGGCCGCCGACTTCCGGCGCGGGCCAGGCGGCGTCGTCCCGTCCGGTGCGGTGGCCGGCCGATGCCGCCGGTACCGACACGACGTGGTGGCCGGACCGGGCCGCCCGGCTACTCGAACCGCGCCGCGTCGCCCGCTCCTCGGCGTACGATCTCGGCTTCGCCGCCGGAGAAGTCGATGACCGTGGTCGGTTCGGTGCCGCAGTCACCCGAGTCGACCACGGCGTCCACCACGTGGTCGAGCCGCTCCTTGATCTCCCAGCCCTGCGTCAACGGCTCTTCCTCGTCCGGCAGGAGCAGCGTGCTGGAAAGCAGCGGTTCACCGAGTTCGGCCAGCAGGGCCTGAGTGACCACGTGGTCGGGGATCCGGACCCCGACCGTCTTCTTCTTCGGGTGCATCAGCTGACGCGGCACCTCCTTCGTCGCGGGGAGGATGAAGGTGTAGCTGCCGGGCGTCGCCGCCTTGATCGCGCGGAACACGTCGTTGTCGACGTGCACGAACTGACCCAGCTGCGCGAAGTTCTCGCACACGAGGGTGAAGTGGTGACGGTCGTCGAGGTTCCGGATCGACCTGATCCGGCCGATGCCGTCACGGTTGCCGAGCTGGCACCCCAGGGCGAAACAGGAGTCCGTCGGATACGCGACGAGCGCGCCGGAGCGGATGATGTCGACCACGCTGCTGATGGTGCGCCGCTGGGGGTTCTCGGGGTGTACGTCGAAATACTTCGCCATCCGCCGAGCCTACGCGATCAGGCCACGCGCGCTCACGCGGCGGGACGGCGTCGCCGCGCCGCGGGCCCTCCGGGCCAAGGGAGCGAACCGGATCCTGTGGGTCGCGGAGAGGATGATCCGTCCTCAGTTCCCCCCTGGCGGTGCACGACGCGGCACGCGCGTACTTCCTCGACCTCAACCGCACCGTGTGGGAAGGCCTGCCCGAGCGGGAGAGCGTGCGGGACCACCTGGAGGGCAACCGGCCGGCGTTCCTCGACGTGGCCCGAGAGGGTATCGGGCAGCCCCTGCCCCGCCGGTCGCGAACCGGACCGGGCGGCGCGCAAGGTAACCGGCGGTGCGTCGTGGAGCCGCATCAGCGGAACCACCCGCCGCGCGTGCTCATCGTTGCCCGGGCCGAGGGGTGATCACGAGCCGGCCGCTGCGTTCAGGGGCAGGAGCTCGGGGCGTTTCGCGGTGCGGCCCTCGCCGGAGGACCGGCCGCGCAGGCGGCGTCCGAGCCAGGGGCCGAGGAACGCGTACGCCCAGCGCAGTTCGGCTGCTGCGGCTTGGCGTGCTGTGGGGGCCGCCCGCGGGGGCAGGGGGATCGTCCAGGCGTCGTCGCTGCCGGGCAGGTGGAGGGCGTGGGCGACGGCCGCGGCGATCCGCTCGTGGCCCAGGGGGCCGGCGTGGAGCCGGTCCTCGGTCCACAGTCTCGGGTCGGTGGAAACGGCGTGCCGGCCGGTGTCGGCGACCGTGACGCCGTGACGGGCGGCCGCGGCGCGGATACGGGCGTTGAGGCCGGACACGCGGAACCTCAGCGGCCGGGCAAGCGGTGCGATCCGCCCCACGTCGGGGAAGGTCAGGGTCACGACATGGGCCCCGGTGGCCGAGAGCGCGGCGAACATCTCCTCCAGGTGCCCGGCCACCTCCGCCGCGTCGAAACGGGGCCGGAGCAGGTCGTTGACCCCGGCGGCGACGGTGGCCAGGTCGGGGCGCAGGGCCAGGGCGGGCGCCAGCTGTTCAGCGTGGACCTGGCCGGCGACACGTCCCCGTACGGCGAGATTGGCGTACCGTACACCGGGGTTGACGGCCGCGAGGTGCTCGGCGAGCCGGTCGGCCCAGCCTCGTACGCCGACGGTGTCGTCACCGTCGCCGAGCCCCTCGGTCATGCTGTCGCCCAGGGCGACGTAACGCAGGTATTCACCGCTCGGCATGGGACGTCTTCTGCCTCTCCCGTAGAACGGCCGCGATCCGCAGGCACCAGTCGCGGTGCTCCTGCTCGAAGGTGAGGCCGCGCAGGCACGTCAGGTACGGCCCGATCCGGTCGCCGCGGCGCAGGAACTCCTCTTCGTCCGCATCGCCGCGCATCTGCCGCAGCAGCTTGCTCAGGAGCTCGGCCTTGGCCTCGGCCACGGACGCACGCTCTTCGAGCTGCTCGATGACGGGGGCGGTGCCGATGCGGTCGGCGGCCTGGACCTTGACGAGCAGATCGTCGCGGATGAACGACGGCTTCGACGCGGCCTCGGCGAACCTCTCCAGCTCGGCACGACCGGCCTCGGTGACCCGGAACAGCCGTTTGTTGGGCCGGGCCTCCTGGACCACCTGCCGCCCCTCGACGAGCCCGTCCTTCTCCAGCCTGGTCAGCTCGGCGTAGAGCTGCTGGGGCAGGGCGTGCCAGAAGTTGGCGACGCCGATGTCGAACGCCTTCGCCAACTGGTACCCGCTGTACTCACCGTCCAGCAACGCCGCCAGCACGGCATGTCGCAAGGCCATCGAAAGCGCCCCTTCCCTGTCCTCGTCCGCCTCTGACATCATACTCAAAAAAGTGACTAGTCGTATTGTTGGGTATGGGGAGGGGCCATGGAGAAGACCGCCGAACGTTTCCGCGCCGCAGTGGAGGAGCGCGATCTCGCCGCACTGGACGACCTGTTCACCGAGGACATCCGCCTCTACAGCCCGGTGAAGTTCACCCCTTTCGAGGGCAGGCCCATGGTGCTGGGACTCTTCGGAGTCCTGATGCGTACCTTCGAGGACCTCCGCTACATCGGACACTTCGAGGGCGCGGCCGAGACCAGCGGCGACGGCGACGAAGCCCCGTCGGTGATCCTGCCCTTCCGCGCCACCGTGCGGGGCAAGCAGATCCATGGCATCGATCTGCTCCACTTCGACGAGACGGGCCGGATCAAGGAGTTCACCGTGATGGTCCGTCCTCAGTCCGCCGTGCACGCACTGGGGGAGGCGGTTCTCGCCGGCCTGGTCGCCGACGGCCTCGTCCCCGGGGCCGCCGACCGCTAGAGCCGGCGGATGGGGCGCTGCCCGGCGCGGCAGGGCCTGCGCGTATGCGAGCGGGGCATCAGCCGTGTGGTGGGTCGAGGAGGGTGCCGCGAAGCCGGTCAGCGGCGTCGGGGCGGCCTTCGGCGGCCAGTTGCGCGGCGAGGCGGGAGCCGACCGAGTGATGCATCCCCCTGATGTTCACGGGGACGGCCTCGCACCGCGCGATGACGCCCGTGGCGTCGCTGAACAGGGCGACGGCCTCGTCCAGCCGGGCGCCGCCCGCCTCGGCCCGTATCCCCGTGGCATTGAGCAGCGCGAACGCGAACCGCGGGGCGACCCCCGGGTCACCCGCGGCCATCCGGCGGCGCACGGCCGTGCACTCGTCCGCCACGGCGACGGCCTCATCGAGCCGACGTGCCACCAGCAGCATGGTGCTCAGCGCCCCCAGGGCCTCGGCCAGCGTGTGCGCATGGGCGTCCGGCTGCCGTGCGGCCAGGCGACGCATGATCGCCACGCCTTCGCGGGCCACGGGCAGGCCCTCCGCCGGCCGCCCCGCCTGGAGCAGCCGCAGGGCCAGCCCGGACAGCACATCCGCCAGAGGGCGCTCGTAGACGGCGGGATTCACGGCGGAAAGCCGCCGGTACAGCTCCGCTGCCTCGTGTGCCGCGGGGACGCTGTCGTGGTGGCCCGTGCGGCCCAGGGCGGCGGCGAGGTTGGACAGGGCATTGGCGAGAGCCGGGGTGTACGCGGACGGCTGCGCTCGCGCGAGCCGGCGCAGGAGAGTCACGCCCTCCCTCGCCGTCGTCACGGCATCCTCGGGGCGGCCGGTGTGCCCGTGGCACAGACCGAGCGCGACCAACGCCGCCGAAAGGTTGGGCTCGTGCCGTTCGGGATCGGCCGCGGCCAGCCTCCGGTGCAGGGCCACACACTCCTCCGCCGCGGCACCCGCCTCCTCCCAGCGGTCCGCGCGCGACAGGTCACGCCCCAGGGTGAGCAGGGCGCTCGCGAGGTTGGGCAGGAACCGCTCGTCGCGGCCGGCCAGCCTCCGCAGCACGACGATCGCTTCCTCGGTGGCCGCCAGCGCCTCCGCGCGCCGCCCGAGCGAGGCCAGCCGGGTGCCGTGCGTCTTGAGCGCGATCGCGAGGTTGGCCTCCACCTCAGGAGCCACGGCAGGGTCGGCCGGCCGCTGCGGAACGATCCCCCGTAACTCCGCGAGGGCGGCTTCGGACACAGCCAGGGCCTCCTCCCGGCGCCCGGCGTGGTAGAGCCGGATGCCGTGTTCATGGCGCCGGATGGCGCGGTCGTTGGGGTGTTGGGCGCGCGCGAGCCGGTGCGGGAGCAGGCGGCTGCTGACAGCGGCGATGCCCGCGTCCAGGTCGGGGCTCGGCCGTTGGTACGACGGGAAGTGCGCGGCGATGGCTTCGAGCAGCTCCGGGGTGATGTCGTCGAGCGCGGCGAGGGTGGTCAGCGCCGCGCTGCCGCCGGCGACGGCGAGCCGGGGCGCGGCTTCGATGAGCGGGAAGAGGTGCCGTGGGCCGACGTGCGGCCACCGCTGGGCGGCGGCGGCCAGGAAGGTGACGGCGCGGGGCGTCCAACTGGTCCACCCCGCCCGGCCGTCGGCCGTTGCACGGCCGGATGTGTCACGGAGCGGAGACGCGCCAGGGCCGGCCGGTGTGTCAGGAGCGCCGGAAGTGCCGGGCACGCCAGGTGTGTCGGTGCTGCCGGGGGTGCCGGGCACGCCAGGTGTGTCGGTGCTGCCGGGGGTGCCGGACGTACCGGCGCCGCCCGTGAGGAGCGTGCCGACGGTCTGGCCGGCCCAGGGCTGTGCCGGGTAGTCGGCCTGGTGGCCTGAGAGGGTGAGCGCGAGGAAGTCCTCGCTGAGCCGGTCCGGGTAGAGCGGTTCCAGGACGGTGTCACGGGCCGGATCCGCCGGGGGGTAGCACACGGCATGGTCCGCGAGGACCCGCTCGACCGGCACCCGGATGTCCAGCCGGCCGACGGCGGCCCGCCCCTCGTCGGGCGCCACCGGCCCGGTGAGGGCGGCGGTGAAGACCGTACGGTTCATGACGTCCGGCGGTGTGACGAACACCGTGCCGGACGGGGCGATCTGGTGGCCGCCATCACCGTGGAGCCGCGCCCAGTGGAGGTGCTCCCGGTCCAGGAGATAACTCGTCAGCCCGGCCAGGTCGGTCGGCGCTCGGCGGCCGGTGCGGCGGGCGTCGACGGCGACCAGCGCGGCCATGTGCACCGCCAGGGTCAGGCCGAAGTCCGCCCCGCTCAGCGCGGCAGGCGCGGTGATCCCGGCGGGCGGGACGCCGTACCGGGCGGCGAAGCTGTCGCGGGCAGCGGCGAACATCTCCGCCCGCGGGGCCACGGCCCCGGCCTCGTCGTCGGCGCCCTCGGACAGCGGCGGCAGGAACTGGGCGGACGTGCCCGCGCGGCGGTCGGCCAGAGCGGCGCGGACACCGGGCCACGTGTCGTCGCTGCGGGCGAGGAGCAGAACGCGGGCGCCGCCCCCGTCCGGCCTGTCCAGCAGCGCGTTGCTCAACAGCCACAACAGGTGCGACAGCGGCCAGCGGTCGGCATAGTCCACGATCAGCAGCGTCCCGGGTCCGGCAGTGGCAGTGGCCGAGGCCCTGAGGTCCTGGCTCCCCGGAGGCGGCAGCACGGTGCCCGGGCCGTGCGTCGCGGTGACGACCTGCCAGCCGGCGCCCGCCGCCTCCGCCGCGAACCGCTCGGCGAGCCGCGTCTTGCCCTGCCCGCCCGGGGCGTGCAGCCACCGCACGGCGAGCGGTGGGCCCTCGTCCCGCCATCGCCGCAGCGACGCCAGCTCGGCGTCACGCCCGGTGAACTCCACCACCCGGAAACGGGCGTTGAGCATCCGGCTCGGCACCTCGCGCAGAAACGCGTCGTCCGGCGTGAACTCCGCGCTCCACCGCTGCAGCACGTACACCGGCACGCCGTCGCCGAAGACATGGATGTCCGCGCCCACCACACCGTAGGCGAAGCCGCTCTCGGCGCGTACGGACTGCCTCACGAGCGCGCCTCCTAGGGATCCGACACGTCGACCCGGTCGCTGCCGGGCCATCGTACGCTCCGGCGGTGACGCAGCGAACGGTGAACTACAGGGCACCTGCGCCCCGGATTCGAGGGCGTACGCGGAGAGTTCGCCCGGGGCTCCGCCGAGCGCCACCGTGGACGGTGAGACTGTCGTGGACCTGTGGGGCGGTCACGGGCGGACGCCCGCGGCGACCTGCGTGGAGTCGCGCGGTGAGGCGCTTCGGCCAGGGCAGTGCAGCGTGTTGTTGCCCCACCCCGAAGCGGATCTCCACTTCTCAGGTGACCAGGAGGCAGCGGACGTAGACGACCTGGGTGGCCTTCACGGCGGGCGCCTCACCTTGGGCTGCTCCCATGGAGGGGGTGGCAGCGAGGACCGCCCCCACTGTCACGGCGCACAGGGCGGCGACGGTGACGTGGCGGGTTCTGAAGGGACGCATGGGTGCCTCTCTTCCTCTCACGGGGGCCCGTTGCCCTCTGGAGGAAGTCGGCAGAGCCGGAAGGCAGCAACTCGCCATGCCACCGCACTGACGCTCGCCGCTCCGTCTTCAGCGCGTCCGCCGCCGGTCGCGCGCTATGTGTCAAGGGTGGGGTTCGGCGTCAGGACGCGGCGGAGGAGGGTCTCGATGTGACCGCGCTCGGGTGTTGTGGTGCCGGCCAGGCCACGCATGGTGAGGCCGTTCATCGTTGCGGCGGCAGCGGTGGCGGTGACGGGGTCGGTGTAGTGGGCGAGGGCCTGGACGCTGAGTTCGACGTACTGATCGGCGAGCGGCCGCAAGGCGGGGCGGCGCAGGGCGGCGAGGTAGAGCTCGAACTCCATGACCTGCTGGTCGCGCTGGGCGCCGAAGCAGCCGAGGAGTACGTCGGTGAGCAGGATCGCGAGGTGGTCGGTGGTGAGGCCGGGACGCCGGGCGACCCACTCCTCGAGGTAGGCGGCGTAGCGGTCGACGGAGCGTTGCAGGGCGGCGGTGATGAGGTCGTCCTTGGTGGCGAAGTGGTACGTGGTCGCGCCCAGGGGTACGCCCGCTTCTTCGGCGACCGCGCGGTGGGTCAGCCCCTCGATGCCTCGTGCCGCGATGATCCTCTCGGTCGCGGCGGCGATCTCCTCGATCCGTCGTTGCGGATCACGGCGGCGGCGTACGGGCTTCTCGGCTGACACGGGCCTCTCCTTCACCTCGTACGGCCAAATCCAGTACAGCAGTACTGTAACGGGCCCCTTGCGGGGCGGCCTCGAGGGGCAGTGAGGGTCACAGCGGGCGTGTCCTTGCCGTTCTCCGCCGCGCGTGGCGGCAGGATGTCCGTAATGCACCTCTGGTCGGTTTCTTGTACAGTACGAACGTACTGTCCCCACCGCCGGCAACCACGCCCACCGGCCCACCGGCACCGGGCGTCAGCCGCCGGCACCTGGCCACTGGCCGACCGGCACCGGGTGTCGGCCACCGGCCCGCCGTCCCGCCGTCCTCCAGGTCGGCACCCGGTCACCGGCCCATCGGCGCCGAGTGCCGGGCATCGGTCCACCCGCGCCCGGCGCCCGGCCGCTGGCCGACCGGCTCCCGCCCTAAGGCACCGGGCACCGGGACGTCGGCCACCGGCATCGTCCGGCTCATTGACGCCGAGCACCGGGCATCGGTCCACCGGCGCCCGGCACCGTGCGGCCGGCCCGCCGGCACCGGCCCACCGGGTGACCAGCACCCAGCACCGGGCACGGGTGCCGCCGGGCGGTGGTGGCTGGGCGTGGGTGGTCCGTTGCGTGGGCCTTCCGGCGGGGGAGGTCATGCGCCGGCCAGCAGCACCTCCAGTGCCACGGCCGTCTCCGGATGGCGACCGGCCAGTGCCACGCCTGACGGGCCGGGTTCCGTTGCCTCCCATGCTCCGTCGCAGCCCAGCAGGCTCGCCACCGCGTCGCACGTCGCGGGGTGGGCGGCGAGCAGCGCCGCCCGCCCCGGCCGATGCGCCGCTTCCGGTTCCGGCTGCGCCAGCCATGGCGGCACCCACGCGTCCAGCGCGGCGAGCCGGCCGGGGAAGATGCGTCCGGCCTCACGGATCAGGAGCGGGGCCAACTCGGCGCCGCCCGATCGCAGGGTGGTGATCAGGGCGGGCAGCCACGGCAGCAGCACCGGGTCCGGCAGCCGTCCAAACGCGTTCGACACCGCCTCCACGACGAAGTCGGTGAGGCCCGGGACGGGCTCCAGCGCGTGTACGAGGCCGCTCAGGTAGCGCGGATAGGCGGGCACCACCAGGGGATTGCCCAGCAGCTCGTCGCACCTCGCCCGGAGGTCCGCGCGGGAGAGGAGCCCGAGCTGCACCTGGGCCGCCCACAGCAGCGCCGTCTTCGACGGGTCCTGCGGATGCGACTGGGCGACCGCCAGCTCCAGTTGGGTCCGGTCGCAGCCCAGTGACAACGCCAGGCCCTCCATGCTGAACAGGAAGCCCAGCATCGCCGCAACGTGGCGGACCGTGGCGTCGTCGTCGGTGAACGCCGTCGGCAGCAGGGTGCAGTAGTGCGCGTATCCGGCCTTGACGAAGGACTCGATCCACGGTGGCAGCACCGGCTCGCTGGTGCGGTAGTGCGCCAGCAGCCGCCGCACGCGGCGCAGCACCTCCGGTGCGCCGTCGACGCTGCGTTCGGCCGACAGCACCTCCAGGGCGCGGCTGCCCAGCTCGTCGGCGAGACGGCGGCTGCGCAGGTACAGCGTCGCGTCCTCGACGGCTTCCAGGACGGTCGCCGCGGTGGCGTGCGGACCGTATGCCGTGCGGCGCAGGCGCTGCTCGAGGACCTGTTCGATGCTGACGCCCTCGTAGCCGAGCTCGATGAGCGCACGCTGGTGGGTGCCCAGCGCCAGATCCCACGACTCCTGGATCGGCCGCTCGCCGAGGCGCCGCTCGCCCATGATGGGCCGTGCGGCGCCCTGCGGCATCAGGTACCGCAGCATCCACAGCACGTCGGAGCACCGCTCCAGTCCGGGCTGGGAGGCGATGTCCAGCAACGCCCGCTGCACGCCGCGCTGCTGAAGCTTCAACTGCAAGGGCGCGAGCCGGTCGTGTACGTCACGTGCCAGGGGCGGCAGCGCGTCGTAGCCGACCTGGCCGACCCGGTCGCCGCCCATCATGATCTCCACCAGCCGGCGCACATCGCGCCGGCCCGGCACGGCATCCTTCTCAATGCAGGTGACGGCCGCGTCCTGGAAGTCGTACGGCGTCGGCCGGGCCCGGTCGCGCATTCCGGCCAGCAGGATCGACGTCTCGAACACCGCGATGGCGTCGGCGGTGGAGGCGAGATAGCCGTTGCGGCGCGCGGCGCGCACGATCTCCACCGACCAGCCGAGCAGTTCGGCCTCGTCCAGCCGGTCCAGGACGGGCGGCTGTCGCAGGAAGCCGGTTAGCTTGTCCGAGGGAGGAACCGCCGGTACGGGAGCCGGCGCGGCCGTGGCCTTCTTGGCCTTCGACGTCCTCGCCCCCGCCTGTCCCGCCAGGCGGAACGGCTCCACGCGGGTGCGCCTGACGTTCTTCGCCCAGACCGTCGCGGCGATGGACACCGAACCGGCGGCGAGGCCGAACTGCGCCTCGATCGCCGCGTGGCTGGAAGGGATCAGGCCGTGCTGCCACGTGGTGGCACTGCGCGGACCGATCTCGAAGGTGTCCGTGCCGTGGACCCCGAACTCCGGGACGCGGCTGGCCGCGTGGAAGGCGCCGCAGACGTACAGACAGTCCGCGGGATCGGTGCCGGTGGCGGCCAGGTGCTCGCGCATCCTCGTCCACATGTAGCGCTCGCGGTCCCCGTCCACGCGCACCCGATGGGGATCGCCGGGCGCCAGGCGCCTGAAGAGGCTGCCGATCAGGAGCATGACCTGGCGGTAGGTGTCGTGGTCGCAGTCGCCGAGCGGCAGCTCGACGTACTGGTGCCACCACTCCGACCAGTGCCGCACCTTGCCGTGGCGCAGCAGGTGCTCCTCAAGATCGGCGAAGCGTGGCCGCAGGTCACCGATCTCCACACCGACCGCTTGGCCGTGCAGCGCGGCCTCCTCCTCGGCGGGCGGCGCGTCCGGGTCGGCCGGCTCGGCGGAGTGCGTCCCGCGGGCGTCCCACTGGAAGACGTGGTCGGAGGAGCGGTCGACGAGGACCAGTTCGACGCCCGGTGTGTCCAGGGCGTAGGCGATCGCCTGGTACTCGGCCGAGGCCTCGGTGATCGGTGCGACCACCGACAGCGGGGACCACTCGGCCGGGAATCCGTCGACCTCGGTCGCGAATGCCTGGACCGCCACCGGCAACGTGCAGTTGCGCAGTTCCGTCAGCAGTGGCGCCATGTCCTCGCACAGTTCCAGGTACACGACCTTCGGCTGCTTCTCCCGCAGGCGGCGTGCCATGGCGATCGCCGAGGCGGGCGAGTGGTGACAGACGGGGAAGATCTCCAGTGGCTCGCGCACCGCGCGGTCGACGTCGTCGACGATGCCGAGGAGGATGCCCTCCAGCGCGTCGGGCCCGTCGGCGAATGTCGCGGCGGCCTCCTGCAACTGCCCGCGCAGTGCCTCGAAGGTCCCCTCGTGCGGACCGCTCATGACAGGGCGGCGATCGCGTCGCGGCCGCCCTCCAGGAACTCCGGCCAGGAGCCGCCCTCGTCCTTGCTGCGCGGTTCGACGACGCCGTGCAGGTACTTGTTGAGGATGGCGAGGTCCTCGGGCTCGCGGCGGGTCAGCGACCCGACGAGCGAGGAGGCCAGCGTATGGGCGGTCAGAGCGCGCTCGCCGAAGAAGTTGCTGTGCAGGATCGCGTCCTCGAGCACGC
The DNA here is from genome assembly GCF_002099185.1 of Streptomyces sp. CB03238. Taxonomy (NCBI): domain Bacteria; kingdom Bacillati; phylum Actinomycetota; class Actinomycetes; order Kitasatosporales; family Streptomycetaceae; genus Streptomyces; species Streptomyces sp. CB03238. The sequence goes on from NZ_NBCN01000023.1 coordinate 21,909, forward strand.
CGATCTGTTCGGCCGTGGACAGCGCGGACTCCAGCTTCTCGTCGTCGCTGCCGGCCGCGGCCGCCGAGGCCCGGAGATCGGCGAAGCTCTGCAGCAGCACGTCCAGCAGTGTCGGCGGCACGTCCAGCTCGATCTGGTGGCGTCGCAGCAGCTCCTCGGTGCGGAAGCGCACGATCTCCGCCTCGCTCTTCTTGTTCGTCACCACCGGGATGCGTACGAAGTTGAAGCGGCGCTTGAGCGCGGAGGACAGGTCGTTGACGCCCCGGTCGCGGCTGTTGGCGGTGGCGATGACCGAGAATCCGGGCTTGGCGAAGACGATGTTGTCACTGTCCAGTTCCGGGACCGAGATGTACTTCTCGGACAGGATCGAGATCAGTGCGTCCTGGACGTCGCTGGTGGAGCGGGTGAGTTCCTCGAAACGGCCGATGGACCCGGACTCCATCGCGGTCATGATCGGCGAGGGGATCATCGACTCCCGGGACTGGCCCTTGGCGATGACCATGGAGACGTTCCAGGAGTACTTGATGTGGTCCTCGGTGGTGCCCGCCGTGCCCTGCACGACCAGTGTGGAGTTGCGGCAGATCGCGGCGGACAACAGCTCGGCCAGCCAGCTCTTTCCCGTGCCGGGGTCGCCGATGAGCAGCAGGCCGCGGTCGGAGGCCAGCGTGACGATGGAACGCTCGACGAAGCTGCGGTCGCCGAACCACTTCTGGGCGATCTCCCGCTCCAGGCCGTCGGAGCGCTCGGAGCCCAGGATGAACAGGCGGACCATCTTCGGGGACAGGCGCCAGGAGAAGGGCTTGGGGCCGTCGTCGACGGACTCCAGCCAATCGAGCTCCTCGGCGTACTTGATCTCGGCGGGGGCGCGCAACAGGTCGGACATAACAGGGCCTTTCTCAGCGAGTCTTGAGGAATGTCCAAGCGGGGAACGTCTAAGCGAGGAACGTCTTGAGTTCGTGGACCAGCTTGCGGATGTGGCCGGAGAGCACCGGCGTACCGAGGTCCTTGAACCGCTCCCGGAACCACGGGTTCACGCTGCCGCGCCCTGAGCTGGTCACCGAGCCGACCGGGATGAACTTGGCTCCTGAGCGGTGAATGGCCGCCATGCTTTCGAACAGCGGCTCGGTCCGCCATTCGTAGAAGTCGGAGATCCACACCACCACGGTGTTGCGGGGCTCGGCGATCTTGGGTTGGGCCAGTGCCATGGCGACCGTGCCGTCGGTACCGCCGCCGAGATTGGTGCGCAGCAGGGTCTCGAAGGGGTCATGCACCCAGGGCGTGAGGTCGAGTGCCTGCGTGTCGTACGCGATCAGGTGGACGTCCACCTTCGGCAGCCCGGCGAAGATCGACGCCAGGATGGTGCAGTTCACCATCGAGTCGACCATCGAGCCGGACTGGTCCACAACGACGATGAGCCGCTGGGGCGTCGTCCTGCGGGCGGTGTGCCGGTAGTAGAGGCGGTCGACGTACAACCGCTCCTCCTCCGGGCTCCAGTTGGTCAGGTTCTTCCAGATCGTGCGGTCGAGGTCGAGGTTGCGGAACACCCGCTTGGGCGGGACGGAGCGGTCCAGGGCGCCTGCCGTGGCCTTCTCCACCTGGGTGCGCAGCACTTCGGCGACCTCGTCGACGAAGCGGCGGATCAGGGCCTTGGCATTGGCCAGGGCCACGCCCGAGAGGTTGTTCTTGTCCCGCAGCAACTGCTCGATCAGCGACATGCTCGGGGTGAGCTGCGCGGCGAGCCTGGGATCGGCCAGTACCTCACGCAAGCGCATCCGCCTGACCAGGTCGGCCTCGATGGCGCCGAGTTCCGGGCGGATCGCCGGGATCAGCCGACCGAGATCGGGCGTCGTACCGCGGCCACCGGTGCCGGTCGGGCTCACGCCCTTACCGGCCGAGCCTCCCCCGATTCCCGTACTCGCCCCCACCCCTCCGCCGGCGCGGCCGCCACACAGTTCGCCGGGCTTGCAGCCCAGTGCGCGCTCCAGCCAGCCCGCGTCGGACTGCCACCGGGCCAGCTGTCCGGCCGTGACCGTGCCGGAGCCGGAGGCGAAGACGTTGAGCAGCACCTTCGACACCAGTGCCGCGCGCCGCACTTCGCCGGCGCGATCCCGACCGCCCTCGTCGTCGGTGGGCTCGGGCGCCATCAGACCGTCGAACTCGGCGGCCAGCTCCGGGTGGCGCTGGACGATCGAGTCGACCGAGGCCTGGGGGTCCAGCAACGCGGACGGCAGGCCGATGTCCTCGACGACGGCGAGGCTCGCCGACTCCAGCGCGGCCTGCTCCTCGTGGTCGAAGAGGCGGGCGAGGAGCCGCCAGTACAGCACCTGACGGCGGTTGTCGTGGGGGTCCGCCCCGGGCGTCGGCGAGGTTGGCTCCTCGGCCGGTCGCCCGGCTGCGGCCGTTGGCCCGCTCGTGTGCTCGGTCATTTCCGCAGCAACCTTCCGGCCCGCTCCCGCAGCACTGCCACGGCGTCGGTCGCGGCCTTCTCCGCCTTGATACCGGCCTTGTCGGTCGTACCCCCGGCCCATCCGCCGGCGTGGAGGGTGACGGCCTTCTTCCGTACGGTGGTCTCGACGGCCAGGGGCTGGACCCGATACGAGTCGGCGTCCCAGCGGAGCAGACCGATGCACGCTCCGGACGCCGCGACGGCCTCGGGGGTGAGCGGTCCGGCGGCCGGAACGCGGTCGGTGTCGACGGCCAGGGCGTACCCGGCGGCGGTGAACGTCAGTCCGTCGTCGTCACTGTGAGCGGTGTAGCCCTCCAGGAACACGGGTACGGCGATGCGGGCCGGGTGCCGGTCCAGCGGCGCGGTCACCGGATCGGTCGCGGCGGGAAGGGCGACGCGAGCGGTGGCGAAGGCGTCGGTGGGCTCACCCGGGCGGGCGTGCTCGTCGCTCCAGAGCAGATCACCCTCCGCGGTGATCGGCATGCCGGCCAGGTCCATCGAGCGGCCTTCGCCGACGGCTGCCAGGAGCGACATGTGCGGACGGAGCAGCTGCCAGAGCCCGGCTCCGACGACCGTGTCCGGCTTCGGCGCCGACACGGCCGCACGCACCAGGCGGGGCGCGGAGCCGTCCGCGGGCTCCAGCACCGCGTGGACCTGGGCCTGTACGGCGGTGGCATGCTCATGGACGTCGACCCCGAGGGGCAACAGGCGGCCGCTCGCCGTGTCCGTCGTGGACGCGCCGGCGGCGCCGGGCAGCGTCAGCAGCATTGCACGCGACCACAGGTCGGCCCAGCGGCGTACCGGAACGCGCTCCAGGGTCGCGCCGGGGCAGGAAGCGGCCAGTTCGGCGGCGAAGCCGTCGAGGAGCGTGGCCAGGCGGCGCAGCAGGGGGTCCGGAAGCATCGCGGAGACCACGTGCGCCGCCCCGGAAACCACGTCGTGGTCGACTCCCCGCCACCCGGCGCGTGCCACATCGGCCAGCCAGGAACGGGCGGCGGCGAGTACGTTCGCCGCCTGCTGCCCAGCGGAAGCCGGGGTGGTCGCCTCGTTGCGGGACCGGCCGGTCGCCTCCCCGACGCGGGTCATCAGCGCGTCATGGACCGAGCCGAGCAGCGCGGTGCGGGCGGCGGCGAGGGCGACGAAATGGTCCTCGCTCGCGGCTCCGTCCGCCGTCTTTTCGGCCGCCTCGGCGACCCTGGACGCCAACGGGGACCCCGCCACGGCGTGGGCGAGCCGGGCCAGACCGGCGGCCTGGGCGGGTTGCGGACGGAGCAGGCCGACGACGAGAGCCTGGTCGAAGGCGTCGACGGCCTCCAGGGCTTCGTCGAGCCCGGCGACGGGTTCGGAGAGCAGGTCGACGCGCATTACGCCACCGCCCTGGTCGGCGGGAACCACTGCATCTCCGGCAACGGCCCCGTGCCCGGGGCGAGTTCCAGGTAGGCAAGATGGCGCAGAAACCGGCTGAATACGGGCGCGGCGGCATTGGTGTCACCGCGCGGTGGACGTGCGTTGCTCATGTCGGCGGTGATGGTCTGCGCGCTGGGCGCCCCGTCCACGGTCTCGGCCCTCAGGTAGCGGGCGACGCGCTCGGCGCCGTACTGCAGGACCGCCTCGTTGATCAGGGCGCGGATGTGATTGCAGAACGAACCGCGCGCGCCGCCGCAGTGCCGGTTGTTGTTGGTGCTGCAGGTGAACGCGTAGGTGCCGGCCGCGACCGACGAGACATAGACCCTCTCGATGTCCGAGCCACTGGACACCACGCCCTGCAAGCGCCCGTCGGCCAACTCGACGAACGGCACCTTGGCGAGCTTGCGTGGCCGTGCGGGCGCTGTCACCCGCGCCGTGCTCGACCTCTCCCAGTCTGACAACGCACCATCTCCCATGCGTGAGGGGGCATCCGCGCCACTCCGGCGGGACACCACTGAACATACTTGCGACCACTGACAACGCAGCCGTGGTGCGTCCGGCCGGAGATGGGGTGAGCGGCACGTTCGGGAGGAGATGGGGGTGCGTCCGACGAGCGAGGCGAAAGCGCCGTACGAAAAGGGCCGAGTTCAGGGCCTGGGACGGCTTCGATTCCGCGGGGAGCGCGGCCACGTCGGCTTCGTCGGGTGTGAGGGAGGGGTCGGAGGGCAGCCCCTGACGGCGTGCAGGCCCCCCGGCGGCCCCAGGGCTGCCGGGACGGGGCTGCATGCTCAGGTAGTCGGGGAGTCAGTTGGCGGGCGCCGCCTGGTACAGGCCGCGGCCCGCACGGCGGGCGCGGGAGGTCGCGACGAGACGGTCGAGGGTGCTGCGTACGGTGTTGATGGCGCCGGTGGTGTCGTCGCGGCCGAGCTCCTTGGCGACGTCCCTGGCACGCAGAGGCGTGTCGCCGTTGCGGGCGAGCACAGCGGCAACCTGATCGGTCAGGCCGCCGGTGTTGTCGGGGGCGGGGGAGGACTCCTTGGCGGCCGTCTTCCTGGCCTTCGGGGCCTTCACCGCAGTGGTCTTCTTCGCCGTGCCGGCCTTCTTCGCCTGACGCGGCTTGGCCGCCGGCTTGGCCGCCGGCTTGGCGGTCTTCTTGGCCGTGCTCTTCCGCCCAGGGGCAGTGGCACGGCGCGCGCGCTGTGCCGGAGCGTCCTGTGCGGTGGCCGTCTCCGTCTCCGGAGCCGCCTCGGCCTCCGTCTCCGTCTCCGTCTCCGGCGCTGCCACCGGCACCGCTTCGGACACGGGCTCGGCCTCGGGTGTTGCGACAGCGGGCTGCACCGCTTCCCCGGCGTCCGCGCGTACTTCGGAGCGCGGTGCCGGAATTGCCACGGTGGACAGGGCCTGCAGCGCGGTGAGAGCACTGCGCACCGATTCGAGCCGCTCGGTGACGGCTGCGAGGTCCTTCTCCAGTGCCTGTTGGTGCTGTTCGAGTTGCGGGAGTTCTTCCATCAGCAGCGCGGTGGTTGTTTCGATGCTTCCTGCTGCCGTCGCCGAGTTCGGCATGTGCCCTCCTGCGGGTTCGTGAAGTATGTGAGGGATGGGGACTGCGTTGCAGGGTAAGGCTGTGGCGTTGCGACAAGCAAACAAGGCGACCGAGCAAAGCAACTGTTGTGCGAAGCCGAAAGGCATGGGAGTGATGCCAACTGATTCGTATGGCAAAGCAATTCAGCAACACCGTGCGAAGAGGAAAGCAGCCACTCAGCGCCGGCGGCCCCGCGCAGCGGAGTCCATGCGGACCGTGACCCACCCGAACCTCGGTCGTTGAACTCGGCGATGGGTGCACGAAGAAGCCCCGGGCGGCCAAAGCCCGGGGCTTCTCCCACACACCGACCCGGCGCCCGGGCTCAGCAGACGCGGTCCGCCTCCGGCGATACGTCACCCGGGAGGAAGGTGACGTGAGGCGCCCCGGTCCGGGGGTGGACGACGACCTCCCCCGCGACGCCGTACACCTCCGAGAGCAGGCGCGGGGTGAGCACCTCGCGGGGCGGGCCCGCGGTCGCGACCTCGCCGTCCCGGAGGACGTACAGGCGGTCGCAGTAGTAGGCGGCCAGGTTCAGGTCGTGCAACGCGACCAGCACCGTGGCGGGCAGGCGACGCAACACGCCCAGCACCTCGAGCTGGTGGCGGACGTCGAGGTGGTTGGTCGGCTCGTCCAGTACGAGCAGCGACGGCTGCTGGGTGAGCGCCCGGGCGATCAGCACGCGCTGCCGCTCACCGCCGGAGAGCCGGTCGAAGGAACGGTCCGCGAGCCCCACCGCGTCGACCGACGCCAGGGACGACTCGACCAGTCGGGCGTCCTCGGCGGTGTCGCCGTCGAGCAGCCGCTTGTGCGGTGTGCGGCCCATGGCCACCACGTCCCGCACCGTGAGGTCGAAGGCGGCACCCGGTTCCTGCACCACGACGGCCATGGTCCGGGCGAGCCGGCGCACGGGAAGTGACCGGACGTCGGTTCCGTCGACGCGTATGTGCCCGGCATCCGGGCGCAGGACGCGGTAGACGGCACGCAACAGGCTCGACTTGCCGCTTCCGTTGGGGCCGACCAGACCGATCACCTCACCGGGCTCGGCGGTCAGTGACACATCTCGTACGAGATGGCGGGCCCCCGCGCTCACGGTGAGGCCTTCGACGGCGAGGTGGTTCCCGGTCATGCCACTCCTCGGTCGGTGTTCCGCCGGGCGTCCCGCCGCAGCAGCCACAGGAAGAACGGGCCGCCGCACAGCGCGGTCAGGACGCCGACGGGGATCTCCATGGGGGCCGCGATCGTACGGGCCGCGATGTCGGCCCAGACGAGGAAGGCCGCTCCGGCCAGGGCCGCCGTGGGCAGCACCCGGCGGTGGTCGCCTCCGACGAAGAAGCGCACGATGTGCGGGAGCATCAGCCCGACGAAGCCGATCGGTCCGGCCGCCGCGACGAGGACGCCGGTGAGCAGGGACAGCAACACGAACATCCGGGCCCGGAAGCGCCCCACGTCCAGCCCCATCGTGGTGGCGGCCTCCTCGCCCGCCAGCAGCAGGTTCAACGGCCGGGCCTGCACCAGCAGCACACCGATGCCCACCAGCAGCGTGGCCGCGGGCAGCCACAGCGTGGCCCACTGGACGCCGCCGAGGCCGCCCATGGTCCAGGCGAGGACCTCGCGTGTCTGGTTGCCCCGGTCGGCGGTCAGCAACAGCAGGTGCATCACCGCGGTGAGTACCGCGGCCACCGCCACCCCCGACAACACCAGCCGGACCGAGGTGATCCGCCCGCCGGCCCTGGCCGTGGTGTAGACGAGCAGGAGCGTCAGCAGTGCTCCGGCGAACGCGGACACCGACAGCGACACCGCTCCGAAGAGAGTGACGCCCGAGACGATCACGATGACGGCGCCCAGGGACGCGCCCGATGAGACGCCGAGCAGGTACGGCTCCGCGAGGGGGTTGCGTACCAGGGCCTGCATGGCCGTGCCCACGACGGCGAGCCCCGGTCCGATCACCGCTCCGAGCAGTACGCGTGGCGCCCGTACGTCGAGGATGATCGTCTCGCGTGCGCGTGACCATGTCGGTTCCGCCCGGTCGGCCCCCAGGCCGTGCGCCACGATGCTCCACACCTCGCCGGGCGGTACGTGCACCGAGCCGATGGCCAGCCCGGCCGTGACGGAGACCAGGAGGAGCACGCCGAGGACCCCCAGCGTCAGGAGGTAGGTCCGTCCCCGCGGCGGGTACGCCCTGGGTCCGGCGAGGGACGACCCGGGCCCAGGGGAGGGTGCGGTCATCGTGCCGCTCGGGCTTGCCGGCGTACGTGCGGGCGTGCGGGCCGTCACCGGAAGCGCTCGGGGTGCAGCCCTCGAGCGAGGTCCTCCACCGCGTACGGAGGCCGTACGCCGACCAATGTCGCGGTGAGCGGCAGCACGACGAACCGCTTGTTCCTGATGGCGGGCACGTCGGCGAGGGCGGGCTGGGAGAGCAGGAACTTCTTCTTCTGCTCCACGCTCCCGGCACCGCGGTAGTCGTAGATCGCGATCACCTGGGGCCTGCGGGCGACCACCTGTTCCCACGAGACGTCGCCGAAGACGTCGTCCAGGTCCGAGAAGACGTTGCGCCCGCCGGCCAGCCGGATGATCTCCGTACCCAGGCTCCTGCCGCCCGCGGTGAACGCGGACTTGTCGCCGCTGTCGTACACGAACACCGATACCGGCGGTGCGCCCCCGACCGCCTCGCCGGCCTTCCGGATGCGGTCCTGGAGACCGGCCACCAGCCTGTCGGCCCGCTCCGGCACGCCGAAGATGCTGCCGATGGTACGGATCTCGTCGTACGTGTCCGTCATGGACACCTGCTTCTTGCCGCAGTACTCGCGGTTGAGGTAGGTGTCGATGCCCGCGTCGGCGAACGCCTTGCGCGACCGCCCCTCGTTCTGGGCGAACGCGCTTCCGTAGCCGCCATAGACGAAGTCGGGCTCGGCCTCCAGGACGGTCTCGAAGGACGGCTCCTTCTCCGCCAGCTCCGGGACGGCCGCGAAGTCCTTCTGGTACGCGGGTAGAACGGCCGAGTCGGGGAACGCGGTGCCGACCATCCTGTCCTTCAGGCCCAGAGCGAGCATCAGCTCGGCGGGGTGCTGGTGGATGGTGACCACCCGGGAGGGGGGTTCGTCGTACGTGGTGCGGATGCCGCAGTTGTCGATGGTGACCGGGAACCCCTTCACGGACGTGGCCGCGCCGCCTCGGTCACGGGTTTCGCCCTCCGTGCCGCAGCCGGTCAGCAGGGCGGCGGACAACGCGGCGGACAGGGCCGTGGCGAGTGCCCGTCGCCGCAGGGCATGGCGGGATGAGGGGAGGGGAAAGGGACGGTGGGTGCCGTCGTACACGTAAAGCCTCCTGGGGAGTCCGCGCTCCTCGGAATGGGCCCGCGACAGGCCAGTGTCCTGACTCCCGGATCGACGTTCCCCCTTGCCTTCCCGCGCTGTACGTACGTACGCGGTGGCGTCCTCGAAGGTTCCACTCCCCGGTCACAGTGGCGGGACCGTGCCGGATTCGCACCGGCTTCCTGTCTCCCGTCGCGGTGATGACCAGGTGATACTACGTTTCCTTCAGTGGAGCGCAAAAGGGCGTGCGGTCGGCCGCCGTACGCCCCCGTCGGTGGTACGGAGGCGGCCCGGGCATCGTCACCGGGGCAGTTGCCGGAGCTGCGCGGCCCGGTAGCGGGACGGTGAGATCCCGTACCGGCTGGTGAACGCCTGGCGCAGTGACTCGGCGGAGCCGAATCCGCTGCGGGCGGCCACACTCGCCATGGGCAGCGTCGTCGAGGTGAGGAGATGTGCGGCGGCCTCGGTACGCGCCAGCCGGACGAACCTGCCCGGCGCCTGCCCGAGGTGCTCGGTGAACAGCCGGGTGAGGTGACGTGGCGTCACTCCCGCGTGTGCGGCGAGCGCCGCCGTGCCGAGGTCGTGGTCCGGGTGGGCGGTGATGTGCTCGACTAGCTCGCGGACCAGCTCGTTGCGGGGCGGCGGGGCGGCGGTGAACAGGCTCATCTGCGCCTGGTTGCCCGGCCGCTGCAGGTAGACGACGAGGGCCCGGGCCACCTTGCGGGCCAGTTCGGGGCCGTGGTCCTCCTCGATGAACGCGAGGGTCAGGTCCATCGCGCTGGTGATCCCGGCCGCCGTGTACACGTTCCCGTCACGGATGTAGATGGGTGCGGGGTCCACCGAGACCTCCGGGTGGCGGGCGGCGAACTGCGGCGCGAACCGCCAGTGGGTGGTGGCGCGGCGCCCGTCCAGCAGCCCGGTGGCGGCCAGGACCCCCGCCCCCGTACACACCGAGGCGATCCGTCGGCTCTCCTTGGCCAGGCGCCGGACGTGGCCCACGATCCGGGGGTCGGCGGCCGCCCGCTCGAATCCCAGGCCGCCCGAGACGACCAACGTGTCGAGCGGGCCGACGAGCCGTTCCAGGGGCTGCTGGCTCTGCAGGACCAGCCCCGAGCCGCAGACGATCGGGCCGCCGCCCGGCCCGGCCACGCACACCCGGTACGGCAGGGACGGGTCACCGATCTCGTTGGCCATGGCCAGGCTCGTGGTCACACACGCGATGTCCAGCAACTCGGCCGCTTCGTAGCCGACCACCACCATGAGCCGTTCCGCCATGCGGCGACCCTATGCCGGAAGGACCGGTACCCCAAGGCCACGGACATCGATCCCGCCTCCGCGCACGACCGGGGCCGGCCGAGCCGGACAGTGGAGCCGGCAAGGCCCGCTTGCCACAACGCTCCAGCCATCATCACTCGGGGGACGCCATGACCCGCACCACGCGCGACGACCACCACAACCGCGACGACGGCACCCGCCCGGCTCCCGCTCGTCCTCAACGGGAGAGCTCGCCCTCCGGTGCCGGGCGCATGCTGGGCGCCCTCGGCCACCGGTGGCCCACCGTGCTGGCACTCGCCCTGGTGGTCGCCACCTTCGTCGACGGTGTGCCGCCCGTGCGGCTCCTGGCCGCCCTCCTCATCGTCATGCCGCTGTGCTACCTGCTGTTCGGATCACTGCGCGGCGAACTGCGCCGCCCCGGTGTCCTCGTCATTCAGATCGCGGGCCTCCTCGGCTTCGCGGCCGTGGCACTGGTCGCTCTGGCCGTCGACGGCGCTCTCGGCCTCTACGTCGTGGCTGCCGGCTGGCTGGCCCACGGGGTCTGGGACTTCACCCACCATCGGACCGGAAGGGTCGTGCCCCGGGCATGGTCGGAATGGTGCTGTGTCGTCGACGTCTTCGGGGCCCTCGCGATGGCCGTCATGGCCTGACGACGTCACTGGAGCATGTGCTCCATGATGGGGACGGGCAGCCCCGGATGCCGGGCCGCGGCCAGTGCCGTGTCGGTGTCACGCAACAACCGGACCAGCTGCGTCGCGGGCAACCGCGGGTGCCCGGCGGCCGCGTGGCGTACGTGCTCGTGCGGGTCGTCGAGCAACCGCACCGCCGACACGGCCGTCCGCCGCGGGTCGGTCGCCGCCCGGTGCCGTACGTCCTCGAGGGCGATGCCGGGTGTCCTGCTCACCCAGGATCAGCCGGGCCCACTGCTCGGCGGTGATGTCCGGCTGCGCCTCGGCCGGCCGCGCACACTCCAGTCCGGGTGGGCCACGGCCGCGTCCACGACCGCTGCCGGCAGGTGACGCCACAGCAGGAAGGGCGACCGTCCCAGCAGGCCGGCGAGCAGCTCATCGGGGATGGCCGGGTTCAGGCCCAGCCCCTGTGCCCACACGTCGCGCAGCCGCTCCGAAGGGCCGGGTCCCCGAACCAGCGATGCCCAGGCGGCTGCCCGCTCCTCCGGGGACCCCCGGGCAGCCGACCTGGCCCATTCCTCCTGCCGCTCTCCCGGGCGGCGGTCCACGGCGATGAGCCAGACCTCGTCCTCCTCGGTGGTCACCCCCAGCAGGATGTCGCCGTCCATCGAGAGGGTGACGAATTCCGGCTCCCCGGGCCGCTCGCCCAGCACTCCGGCGAGATCCCAACGGCCGGTGAGCTTCACCCGCGTCCACCGCCTGGGCGTGCCGCCCGTCCAGGCGCCGGCGACGTCGATGAGGAACACCCCGTCCTCGCCGAGCATCAGGCGGTCGCGAGCCGGTGCCACTGCGCGTTGAGCTCGGCGACCGGATCGGCCGCGTCTCTCCGTACCACCACGGTCGGTCTGGCACCACCTGCGACGACGGGGCGCCATGCGGCCCGGGGAGGCAGCACCTCCTCGGGCCTCCGGTCTCCGGCGATGTCCAGCCCGGCCCGCTGCGGCAGCTCGGCGAGTCCGTCTCTCCCACCTGTCATGGGAGCACATCCTGCCCGACCGGCGACCGAGGGAGCGCCGCCTGGCGGTGATCCCCGCGGTCAGCGGTTGTCGTGCAGCTCCTGGTGCATCTGGGGCTGGTCGTCCTGGTCGTGGGTCATCGCGTACCTCTCGACCTCGTTGAACGCCTTCGATGCGACGCCGAGGATCTCCTTGTAGGGGTTGACGCCGACGGTCTTCTTGGCGGCGCCGCCGAAGAGACCACCGGCGGTGTTGCTGACGAGGCCGTGGCCGGCGGCCAGGGGCTTGCCCGCGATGTCGAGGGGGCTTCTCGGGACGCCCGCCATGTCGGCGTACTTGTCGGTGAGCGCCACGCGGGTCAGGGCGATGTACGCGTCACTGGCCCCCGGCCCGACGAGGTCCCGGTAGAACTTGATGGCCTGCGCGGTCATGAAGACACCGTCGTCGGTCTTCTTCCACTCCGTGTCGCGCTGGGCGTTCCAGACCGCCTCGACCTCGTCGGCGTTCTTGGGCAGCAGCCATTTCTCGGGGGTGCCGAGGTAGTGATTGACGTAGTGCCAGGCGCACATGAAGCCGTGCGCGTCGTCCTTCGACACGTGCAGGCCGAGGTTCTTCATGCCCTGGAGGATCTGGGTGCTGAAGACGCAGGAGGCGCCGGTGGTGTACTTCTGGGAGACCGGCTCACCCCACGTGGCGTAGTCCCACTCACCGCTCTTCTTGTGCAGTTGCCGCACGGAGGCGTGGACCAGGCGCACCTTCGTGACGGTCGCGGCCAGGCTGCCGTCCCGCATGGCGTTCCGCTTGCCCATGTCGATGAACAGTCGCGAGGACTGCGACAGCCTCCGTCCCGGGCCCTCCACGCCGCCCAGCCGGCCCGTGGAGCGCAGGGTGAAGGCCCCGGTGGGGGAGAGGTACGTGCCGATGAGGCCCACGGTGCCCTGGAGCATCGACGCCTCCCCGTGGTGGTGGTCGAAGAAGCCCTCCGCCGCGTTCACATCCGCGTCGCTCCAGTCCGGAGGCGGCGCTTCCGCGTCCCGCAGGAACTGGGCGAGCCGCTCCGGCAGCCGGGACAGGTCCTGGCCGGGACCCAGCTTGTTGACGGTGCGGAACAGGTGGTTGACCCCATCGACCTCCCGGTTGTCGATCAGGTCCGACACCAGCGCGTCAGCGGCCGGATCCCCGACCTTACTGGCGGCCTCCATCTCGGCCACGGCATTGGCAGTCGTCAGTGGCACAGCAGAACTCCGTTCTCCGTCGATCAGAACTGAACGGCCGCCGAGCCCCTGCCCCCACGCACCGGCGGCGGACGATCTCGCTCCGGGACCGGCTCCTGCCATCAGGGACAGCACAGCCCGCCTCTCAGCAAGATCACCACTCGCGATCCTGCCCCAGTGAGTGCGGGCCCGCGATGCCCCGTCCGAGGCAAACGGAAGTGCGCCCGGCGTATACCAGGGGCGCATTCGGTCCCGCCGGGGCATTCGCATGAGAGGTCGGGCGACCTGGCGGTGTGGCTCCCTCCGCCGCCGTGTCGATCATGCCAAGAATGCGGTCGAAGGAGGTCGATCATGACAATCAATCGCCGCGATGTACTCGTCAGAGCCGCGCAGGTCACTGCGGCGGCCGGCGTGCTGACGGCCGGCCTGGGGCCGGGACCGGTCGCGTCCGCCGTGCCGCGCCGTGAAAGCGCCCACCCAGTGCCGACGACCGGCAGGCCGGAGACACGGGCATGGGGTGAGCTGCGCCGCCGGCTCAGCGCGGCCGCCGCCCTGCACCAGCCAGGCGGAGACGCGTACCGCCGTCTGGCCGCGCCGGACAATCAGCGGTACGCGGGTGTGCTGCCGGCCGGGATCGTGGCCTGCGCGACCGAGCGGGACGTGCAGGTCTGTGTGCGGTGGGCGCGCGAGCACGGCGTTCCCCTCACGCCCCGCTCCGGTGGGCACAACTACGCCGGTTACTCAACCACGCGCGGCCTGCTGGTGAGCCTGCGCCCGATGAACAGCGTACGCGCGCGGGGCCGCATCCTTGCGGTGGGCGGCGGGGCCACCAACTCCGACGTGTACGCGGCCAGGGCGGCCAACCTGTACTTCCCGGGCGGGCGCTGCCCGGGCGTGGGCGTGGCCGGTCTGACACTCGGGGGCGGCCTCGGCTTCAACGACCGCAAGTGGGGTCTGACCTGCGACCGGCTGCTGGAAACCCGTGTTGTCCTGGCCGACGGCACCCTCGTACGGGCCGCCGACGACGAGAACCCCGACCTGTTCTGGGCCTGCCGCGGCGGGGCGGGCGGCAACTTCGGGATCAACACTGGCTTCGTCTTCGACGCCATCCCGGTCGGCCGGCAGACGGCCACCGTCTTCGACCTCACCTTCCGGATCGAGGCGGGCGTCCGGCTCGTCGGCCTCGTACAGGAGATCCTCGACGCCGACAGCACCGGGGACTTCGACATCCGCGTCGGCTTCAAGCACCCCGGCACCCGTCACGGCCCCGTCATCTCGGTCCTCGGCCAGCGCCTGGGCGACGAGAAGGCGCTCCGAGCCCTGCTCGCGCCGCTGCTGCGCCTGGGGCCGACGAAACAGTTCATCGAGCAGCGCGGCTTCTGGGCGGCCCAGGACCACCTCATGGAGAAGCCCGGCACGCCCGCGTGCATGGCCTCCAAGTCCCTCGTTCCCAACCGTCGGCTCGATGAGGAAACGGTCGACACGATGGTCGAGTGGACCCGCGCCTGGCGGCCGGGCGCGGCCGGAAGTCCCGGGTACGTCACGCTCTTCGCCATGGGCGGATCCTGCGCGGTCCCCGGCCAGGGCGAGACCGCGTATCCGCACCGCGACGCCACCTTCGTCATCGACATCGGTACGCACTGGAAGCCGGGAACACCCGAACACGCCGTGCAGAGCCTGCTGGTCCGGACGCGTGGCCTCCACCGCACGCTCAGCCGGCGCCTGGAGACGTCGGCGGCGTACGTGAACTTCCCCGACCCCGATCTGCGGGACTGGCAGTCGGCGTACTACGGTCCCAACTACCGCCGCCTGACCGAAGTCAAGCACCGTTACGACCCGGGCGGCTTCTTCCGGTACGGCCAGGCCATCGGCACCCGTAACCGCTGAAGGGCGCGGTTCAGGCCCGGTCGCGGAGGTGGGCGGCCGCCAGTTCGGCTTCGTGGACGACGGTGGCCGTGTCCACGTCCAGCAGTTCGCCCTGGGCCTTGCGCATCCGGCCGTCCACGAAGACGTGACTGACGTTGGGTGGTTGACCGTTGAGCACGATCTGACTGATCCAGTCGAATCGGGGCGCGAAATTGAGCGTGCCCGGGTCGAGGACGACCACGTCCGCACACTTGCCGGGGGTGAGGGAGCCGACGCGGTCCGCCATGCCGACGCACTCGGCGCCGCCGAGGGTCGCCATGCGCAGTACGGACGGAATCGTGGGATTCACCTCGGGGTCCTGGTGCAGCGCCCGCTGGAGTCCCACGGCCGCCTTCATGACGTTGAACATGTCGGAGGTGTCATTGGTTCCCCCGTCATGGCCGAGCCCCGTCTTCACACCCTGCGCGTGCAGTTCGGGGAACCTGATGATCCCCGAGGCCAGCCGCATGTTGCTCAGCGGGCAGTGGGCCACGCGGACATCGTGCCCGGCGGCCGACGCGATCTCGTCATCCGTCAGATGGATCGCGTGGTTCATCAGCAGATCCGGTCCGAAGACCCCCGCCAGCCGCAGCGCACCGATCGGGTCGTCCCCGCGGTCGGTGCGGTGTTCCAGGACGTGGGAGTTGACCATCACCCCGAGGTCCCGGGCGATCTCGCCGAACCGGCGCAGCCGGTCCACACCCGCCATGCCGGCGTGGACGGAGACCTGGGCCGATGCCAGGGGCAGCGGGTCGAGCAGCTCCTTCTTCACCCGGGGTACGAGGTCGGCGTTCGGAACGGTCTGCATCATCGCGTACACGAACCGCAGCCCGGAGTCGTCCAGCGCCCCGATGTAGCGCTCGGTGGTGTCGTACGGGATGGGGTGCACCCAGTCCACGACGGTCGTGACACCCGCCTGGAGGGCGTCGAGCGCGGCGAGGCGGACGAAGCGGTACATGTCCTGGGCGTCGATCCTGGCGAGGGTCGTGCTGTTGCAGGAAGCCAGCCAGCCGTACAGATCCTGACTGCTGCATCCGCCCCGGATGCTGGACTGCCACAGGTGGTTGTGGATGTCCACGAACCCCGGCAGCACCATCCGCCCGCTCACGTCCAGCACCCGCGTCCCCGGCGGCGCGGGCAGCCGCCGCCCCACGGCGGCGATCCTGCCGTACCGCATCAGCACATCGGCGTGACGCAGCGTGCCCAGGGGCCCGTCGCCCACATCGGGGTCCATGGTGAGGATCAGCTCCGCCCCGCGGAGCAAGGTGGGGGGCGACTGTCCTGGTCTGTCGTCGGGGTACGATCCGTGGCCGGACGGGGGAGCGCCCGCCATGAAGGGGACGCTGCTCAGACCGGCGAGCACGCTGCGGCGGCTCAGGTGGGACGACTCCGTCATGGGGCTTGTATCCCGCGCCCCTCAACCGGGGGCAAGTTGCAATTCCGGCCAACGATAGTGGAATTCCATTTCCGGATACCTCGTCGAGTGGTCCCGGCGGTGTCCACGCAGAACGCGGTGGCGACCCGTGACGACGACCTCCGTGACTGCGCACTCCAGCTCGGGCACGATCCGCCGTTGCGTTCCCGGTCGCCTGGGGCGAGGGAACCGGGGCCGGTATGGGATGGCGGCCTCATGTTCCTGGGACGTCCGGAGCGGGACATTGGAGCGGTCATCACACAGATGGCACAGGTGGTCGCACGGGCTGATCCGGTGAGCCGCCCCAACACGTCTTCAGTTGGCAGGAAGGACCACGGTCATGAGTTCGAAGAAGGTCATCGCCTCGGCGGCAGGCGGCGCGGCGCTCGCCGCCGCAGCACTCGCCATGTCCTGCAGAAGCCGTCCCGCACAGGGCTCCGGCCCCCTGGACCGGGCCAGAGACCTGTGGGCTCGCTGCCCCTCGTGCCCCAAGCCGGGCAGGCGGCGCTAGAGGGCCGGACCAAAGCGACGTTCAGTGTCCGCTGCCGTGTCCACCACGGCGGCGGACACTGTTGTGTCATGGGGTGGCCGTCAGTGTGCGGTCCCCGCCGGCGGCCGCGCGGTGGATGCGGAGGCGTCCCTGGGATCGGCCCAGGGGGAGCGAGGCAGTACGGCACGGACGCGGGTGCCGCGCGGGAGGCGCTCGACGGTGCAGTGCCCCCCGATCTCCGCCGCCCGATCGGCCATCGAACGCAGGCCCACGCCGCCGTGGCCGCCTCGGTCTCCGTCGATGCCGATCCCGTCGTCCACCACCGCGACGGTGAGGGTGTCGGTGTCCATCCGTGCCCGGACGGTGGCGTGTTCGGCGTGCGCGTGGCGCAGGACGTTGTTGAGTGCCTCCGCCGTGATCCGGTACGCGGCCACCTCCACCGCCGCGGGAAGCGGCGGCAACGGCGAGGGCAGGATCTCGGTACTGACCGCCAGGCGGGGCCCGTCGAAGCCGGACGCCAGCTGTCGCAGGGCCGTACCCAGGCCCAGCTCGGTCAGGGGCGCGGGCCCCAGCCGGTCGGTGATCCGCCGTACGTCCTTGATGGCCATCGCCAGGTCCTCGCAGACGCGGCGGAGGTCCTCGCGTACGGGATCTCCGGAGGGCAGACGGGCGGTGGCGGTCTCGACCCTCAGGCGGAGGCCGGCCAGCGTCGGCCCCAGCCCGTCGTGGATGTCCCGTCGCAGACGCCGGCGTTCCTCCTCCCGCGCGCTGACGATCTGTTCCCGGCTCCTTTGTTCATGGGCACTCCCTCGGACCACGACGGATCCAGCATGGGCGGCCCGGTGCACCAGGCGCATGAGGCCGGCGTCCCATCCATGTCCCGGATGCGCCGTGGGAGCCCTCTCCTGGGGCGGGTTTCAACGGACTGCCGATGGCGGGTGCTCCGCGCGTGTCACTCCGTGGCGTTCAGGTGCAGCCAGGCGCTGAGTGCCGCGTGCAGTTCGACGACGTCCTGGCGCGGCAGGCTCTCCCCGGCCCGGCCCACATGGAGACGTACGTCGTCGGCGGTGACCGTGTAACCGACGGACAGGCGCGGTGAGGAGCTGACGGCTGAGCCGCCGGCCAGGACGCGCCGCAGCGCCGCTACGTGCCGTGGCAGGACGGCCGCCGGCGTGGCGCGGGCCAGGCGGTCGAGGTGCCGGGGGCGTGCGGGCGCGCCGATCGCGGTGTAGAAGCCGTGGATCGCTTCTTCAAGGCTCCCGCGCGGTGCGGCGGGCGCGGCATCGGCGAAGGCCCGGAAGAGGTCCGGCCAGGGCTGCTCGATGTCGTAGAGCCGTCCCGGTACCCGCACCGGCGCGGGTTCCCGCAGGTCCAGTCGGACGCAGGCTCCCGGGAACAGCTCCACCGCATAGCCCTTGCTCTGGTACCGGGCGTGAAGGCTCCGCAAGCGGGCCACGTGCCGGTGCACGGGGTTCTGGCCGACCGGCCCGTCCGGCCGGGAGGCCCGGCCCACGGCACCGTACGCACCGTGGGCGCGGTGGAGCCGCCCCGACTCCGTCACCACCGCCGTGATGTGCCGACCGCCGTTCCCCAGCCGGAATCCCACCACCGTGAGCATCGCCGCCCCTTCCCGCTTCCGCACGCCGCCGACGCTACCCGCAGCGCCGCCGCCACGGGGGCCGATACGGCGGAGCCCGGCCGGTCGGGCGGCAGGGGGCGGCCAGTTCGGGGGGTTGTCGGACCCGGACGCTAGCCTCGCTTCATGTCGCGTACCACACCGCCTCGTCCCGTGGACATCGCCGCGGTCTTCCCGGAGCTCGCGCCGCTGGCACGTACCGCCGTTCGCCTGCATCCGCGGCCGGGTGCACCGACCGCGGCCGACAGTTCCGTCGGCGGGCCGCTGCTGTGGCCCGTGGACGAACCGTGGCCCACGTGCCCCGAGCACACGGGCCCCTGGCTGACCGGCTACACCCCGGACGACCTGCGCGAGGAGAGACGCATACTCACCGAGGGCTGGGCCCGCCCCCGGACACCCGGGACGGATTTCCTCACCCCCGACGAGCGCGCCTTCGTGGACGGTCTCGGATACACGGGCAAGCGTCTGCCCGCCGACGGTCCCGTACCCCTGCTGCCCGTTCTGCAGCTCTACGCCCGTGACGTACCGTCCCTTCCCCGTCCGCCCCGCACCGATCTCCTTCAGGTGCTCTGGTGTTCCTTCGAGCACGGTGAGGACTGCATACCCGGGGTGCGGCTGCGCTGGCGCGGGGCCGGCACCGTGGGCGCGGTGCGGGACGCCGTGCCGCCGCCCGTGGTGAGTGAGGGCGGGGCGCTGCCCGAACCGTGCCTCCTCCATCCGGAACCGGTCGTCGAGTACCCGGCACCGCACGAGTTGGAGGAGGACCTCCGCGAGCGGATTCACTCCTGGGAGGAGGGCCGTCCGTACGATTACCAGGGGGACCTCGCCGTCGCCCCCGGCTGGAAGCTGGGCGGGTGGGGCAACTGGAGCTTCTGTGACCCCTGGCCGATGCTCTGCGAGGAATGTGGCAGCACCATGGGTCCGTTCCTGACCCTGGACAGTTCCGAATGGGACGGAGGGACCGGCAGTTGGTGCCCGCTGGAGGAGCCGCTCCCGGCGGAACGACCGCTGTACCCCGAATCCCATGAACCCACGAGGATTTCGATCGGCCGCGGCTACACCATGCAGGTGTACCTGTGCCCCGAATCCTTCGACCACCCCCACCTGCAGGTCATGCAGTAGGCCCCAGGAAGGGCGGCTTCTTCACCACACGTCACCTCCGGGGGCGCCTGGTGACCGCCGTGCGCCCCACCGCCGCGGCGAGTTTGCGCAGGCGGCGCCAGTCGAGTGGCGGCTGTGCCTGCGGGACTCCGGGCCGCAGCCGGGGTACGCGGACGCGCAGTGCCCGGGGCGCGATGCGGCAGTGGACGGGGGCGGGCAGGACGAAGGCCTCGCCGTCGATGCCGACCTCGATGGAGGGGCGGTCGGCCTCGACGACCACGTCACGGGCGGTCAGCACCGTCAACCCGCCCGCCTCCGGGTCCAGGAGCAGACCGGCGGCCTCCGCCGCGCTGTCCACCCGGATGCCCAGGACGCCGAGTACACCCGAGTCCAGACGCTCGCGGCGGCCCAGGCCGGCCGGATCGTCCCTGCGGTAGGGGTTGTTGCTCACCAGCAGCGCCTGCGGATCGGTGAGCGTCGTTCCCTCGGCGCGGGCGGTCAGCCGGGGCCCGCTCTGCCGGGTGAGCAGGTCGGGCAGCAGGTCCAGCGCCGTACCGACCTTGTCGTTCCGGTAGGCGGGGCTCTGCACGACCGTTCCGTACACACCGAACGAGACGTTGTTGACGAAGGGACGCCCGCCTGCGAAGCCCAGGTCCACGTGGAGCTCGACGCCGTCGGTCAGCGCGTCCAGGCAGGCGGCGGGGTCGTCGCGGTCGAGCCCCAGGTCCATGGCGAAGTGGTTACGGGTGCCGGCGGAGACGACCAGGAACGGCAGCCCGTGCTCGGCGGCGACCGCGGCCACGAGCGCCTGCGTGCCATCACCCCCCGCGACGCCCAGGAGGTCGGCGCCGTCCGCCACCGCCCGCCTGGCCAGCTCCGTGACGTCCTCGGGCCGCTCGGGGTCGAGCAGTACCACGCGCGCCCCGAGCCGCTCGGCCTTCTCCTTCAGTCCGAGCCGCTCCACCTTGGCGCCGCCCGAGCGGGGGTTCATCACGAGGAACGGCCGCCGTGGTGGCGGCGTCCGGTGCTCCTTCACCCGAGCGGGACGCAGCCCGGTGCTGCGCAGCGCGTACCGCCCCGTCCAGACCGCAAGGGCCCACAGCGCGAGCGAGAGCGTGACCACCCACAGCAGGTTGGCGGCCGCGAACATCCCGACCACGGCGACCGGCGCGGCCACAGCCAGTGCCGCGGCGGCCACGCGGGCCACCCCGCGCCGCGTCAGCGCCCACCACAGGCCGGCCGCCGTGACGGCCATGCCCGCAACGCCGGCCAGGAGCAGCAGTACGCCGCCGACCCCTCCGTACACCAGTGGCAGCAGCGCGGCGAGCGTCACCGCGGCCAGGGATGCCCTGGCCGACCACCGCTGCTTCCGGTGGGCCCGCTCGCTCGCGTGCCACCCGGCCCCGTCCCCGACCCTGAGCCCCATGGGCCCTCCCCTCGTCCGCGGACATCGTAGGAGGCCCGGGCAGACCCGGTCCCGCCGCCGGTGCCGCGACGGGCGGGCGGATCACCTGGCCAGCGATGACCACCCGGCCGGCTGGGCGGGATCGAGGGTGCGCCATTGGGCCAGGACCTTGGGGTCCTGGGCGTCGAGCCAGTCGGTCAGTTCACGGAAGGAGACACAGCGGACCTCCTTGCGCCGGCAGACGTCCCTCATCACGTCCTCCACCGCGTCCATGTAGATCCCGCCGTTCCACTTCTCGAAGTGGTTGCCGATGAACAGGGGCGCGCGGCTGCCGTGGAAGACCCTTTCGAATCCGGCGAGATAGGAGTCACGGGCCTGCTTGCGCCAAGTGGCGTACATCGCCGGATCGCCGTCCGTGAGCCCCTTGGACTGGTTGTAGAGGAAGTTGAAGTCCATGGACAGCACTTGGAAGTCCTTGCCCGGGAAGGGCAGCATCTGCAGGGGAAGGTCCCACACACCGTCCTTCTTCGAGGGCCAGACCTGGAAGTCGCCCGCGGAGCTGGCGTCGTAGCGCCATCCGAAGGGCTTGGACGCCGGTATGAGCGTCTTCTGCCCTTCGAGGCAGGGCGCGCGTCCGCCGACGACCTCGCGGGTGGGATCGAAGGGGAGCGGGGCGAGGTCGGTGAATCCGGTGTTCGTCTTCCAGTTCTGTACGAAGGAGTAGAACTGGTCGATCTCGCTGGTCCACTCCGTGGCGCTCCAGTCCCCGCCACCCTTGGCCCCGCAGAAGTGGCCGTTGAAGTGCGATCCGATCTCGTGGCCCTCCTTCCACGCCCCGCCGAGCTGGTCCAGGGTCGTGCGGATGTGCTCGCGGGTGGGATAGGAGATCGCCGCCGCTCCGGCACCGTGCTGGGGCGGCCGGTAGAGGTTGCTCTTCTCCTTCGGGAGCAGGTAGATGCCCGTGAGGAAGAACGTCATGTGCGCGCCGCTCTCCTTCGCGACGCGGCGGAAGCGGGAGAAGAGCCGGTCGTCGCCCTCGAGGGCGCCGTCCCAGGAGAAGACGACGAACTGGGGTGGCCGCTGCCCCGGTTTCAGCCGCTCGGCCTTCAGCTGCCCGGGTTGCGGACCGGTGTAGGAGGTGGACCCGTCCCCCAGGATCCTGACCCGGCCGTCCCAGTTCTCGTCGTCGGCGTTCAGCTTGTCCTTGCCGCCGCTGTTCTGTCCGGCCGAGGGCCGCGGTGCGGGTGCGGATGTCCGGTCGGCGGACGCCGTCGGGTCCCCGTCGGGCGCGGTGCCGCCCGTCACCAGCGGGAGCAGGCTCGCGCCGGTCGCGATGAGGACCCCGGTGACACCGAGGGCGACGCCGCGGGCGGTGGTGCGTTCCCGCAGGCGGCGCAGCGCCGGGTTGTTCCGGATCATTGTGTCTTCCCCCGATCGTTCGCGGTCCGGCCCGATGCGCCCTCCACCGCGTTCGTGTACTGGTTCCAGATTCCGGCCGGGCGGTCGGCCCCGGCCGTGGAGTCGCCGCCGAGGCCCTTGAGCGGCAGTGGCGCGAGGCTCTTGGTGAGGTCCATGCGGTAGACGACGACGGCCGTGGCCTCGGCGGGCGTGTAACCGGCGTACCAGCGTGCCGTGTCGCCCCGCGTACCTCCGGCCTTGACCGCGGCCTTGCCCGCGGTCCTGCCGCCCTTGCCGCTGCCGGTCTCGCGGGAGAGCGCATCGGTGACCTGGTCGGCCACCGTGGCGCTCACGGCGCGCTTCTGGCGCGGTGCGGCCAGAGGGACGGGCTCGCCCCGGTGGGTGACGCGCAGCACCGAGTACGGCTCGGTGTGCGTGCCGTGAGCCGCGAACATGCTGTACGCGCTCGCTATGCGGATGGCGCTCGGCGTGGAGTTGCCGAGGGCGAAGTCGGGCACCGGGGGGCCGAAGCTGGAATCGAGCAGTCCGGCCGACCGCGCCGTGCGGCGCACCTGTTCCAGACCGACGTCCATGCCGAGTTGGAGGAAGGGAGCGTCGGCCGACTCGGCCATGGCCCGGCTGAGGCTGATGCGGCCGTGGGAGCGGCCGTCGAGGTTGACGCCCTTGACCATCTTGCCGCCGCGGTCCCAATAGGGGCCTTCCGGGGTCATCAGGGGTACGCCGTCGTTCCCGTCGTAGACGGTCGAGGGCGTGACGGGGGTGCGGGGGCCGCCGCGCTCGCGCTGTACGCCGTGTTCGAGAGCGGCGGCGTAGACGAAGGGCGTGAAGACCGTGCCGGCCGGGACGGTGGCGGCGTTGGACTCGTTGAAGGCCTGCTTCTGGTAGTCCGGTCCGCCGTGGACGGCCAGTATGCGGCCGTCGGGGGCGACCGAGGCGGCGCCGAACCGGGCGTACCGGTCCGCCTCGCGGTTCTTGGGGTCCAGGGTGGCGCGCGCGTCGTTGACGGCCCTGGTGAGAGCCGTCGTACGAGGCTTCTCGAAGGTCGTGTAGATCTGGTACCCCCCGAGGTCGAACCGTGCCTCGGGGATGCGTCCGGCGCGCTTGGCGTACGTCTCGGCCAGCTCGACCAGGTAGCCGCTCTGCCCGCCCGCGGTGCTGGGCTTGGTCGGAACCCTGGGCTCGGGGAACGTGGTGTAGCGGGCCCGTTCCTCGCGGGAGAGCCGGCCGATCTCGACCATGCGGTCCAGCGTCCACGCCCACCGTTCGACGGCACGTTCGCGGTTGGCGGGCGAGACGGCGGGGTCGTAGAGCGAGGCGCCTTTGAGGAGGGCGGCGAGGAAGGCGCCCTCACTGGCGTTGAGCTGGGTGACGTCCTTGCCGTAGTAGGCCTGGGAGGCGCGCTGCAGCCCGTACGTACCGCGTCCGAACCAGCTGGTGTTGAGGTAGTCCTCCAGGATCTGGTCCTTGCTGTGGTGCCGGTCCAGTTTGACGGCGAGGAGCAGCTCGGTGAACTTGCGGGAGAACGACTGGTCCTGGCTGAGGTAGACGTTCTTGACGTACTGCTGGGTGATGGTGGATCCGCCCTGGGTGTCGCCGTCGCTGACCGTCCGCCACAGGGCCCGGGTCACACCACTCGCCGAGACACCGGGGTCGGAGTAGAAACCGGCGTTCTCGGCGGCGAGCACGGCCCAGCGGACGTGCTCCGGGATCTTGTCCAGGGGCATCTCCTGGCGCCTCACCCAGCCTGTGCGGGCCATCGGCGAGCCGTCGGCCCAGTAGTAGACGTTGTCCTGCTGGGTGGCGAAACCGTTCAGGTCCTCCGGTATCTCGGTGCGGACGTAGGCGATGGTCACGACTCCCACCAGGCCTGCCACGGCCATCAGGAACGAGGCCAGGGTTTGGCGCCACGAGGGCACCCACCGGCGCCAGCCGCTCCTGCCGGACCGGGGGTAGTCGGGCCGGCGAAGGCCACGAGGGGAGCGGGGCTTCCTCGCCTTGCCTCGGGCCCTGGTCAGGGGCCCTGCCGCGGTACGCAGCGTGTCCGCGACTATTCTGTAGTTGATGTGCTTGGTCATCCCCGTCCAGCCATGACTTGTCGGCCCGGAAGCCTGCGGCGGCCGCGGCCCTCCGGACCCACATCCGAGTTACCGGCGCGATGAAGCCATCACAAAAGTGCCCCCCTGAGCCTGACCGAGAGTGACACTCGCGATGTCACGTAAAGATAACAGGCCGGTCGGACAGTCCGATTGGGGTGGATCGGTCCGGTGAGGCCGTCGGCTCCCGTCCCGGGCCCGGACGGGCCTGACACGGTGTCAAGGCGCGGGCGTGGTCGCCTTCCCGCAGGTGAGGCCGGTGCCTGTCAGGCCGGTGCGGGACGCGCGGGGCGTGCCGGCGAACCGCCGTCAGTCAGCCATGCTCCGGAGCCGGGACCACAGCGACCGGGCATTCGGCGGTGTGCAGGACCTCCGCGCTCACCGAGCCCAGGAGCAGCCTGCGCAAGCCGGTCCTGCCGCGCGAGCCGACAACCATCAGGGAGGCACCGCGCGAGGCCTCGGCGAGGAGTGTCGCGGGACGGGTGTGCTCGATGCGCAGCTTGGCCTGCACCGCCGGGTACGGGTCGCGCCGCCGGCTGATCTCCCTCTCCAGGAATTCCCTGGCCCCTTGCTCCATGACCCCGAAATCCGGTGGCACCATGCCCACCGGGCCGGTGGGGAGCATGCCCGGGTGGAAGGCACCATGGACCAGCTCCAGACGAGCGCCGCGCAGCTCCGCTTCCGCATACGCGAGGTCCAGCGCGTCCAGGGAAACGTCATCCGTGTCCACGCCGACCACGACGCGATTGTCCCGCGACTCCCCGGTCACTCCCGGGCGGACCACGATCACGGGGCACTCGGCGTGTGTGGCGACCTGCCAGCTGACCGATCCCAGAGGCAGCCGTGGGAAGCCACCGCTGCCGCGATGACCGATCACGATCAGATCGGCGTCCCGGGAACGTTCGATCAGGGCGGATGCCGCATGCCCGAACGGAAGCTCCCCCGCGACGGTGACCTGGGGAAAGTCGGAGCGTACGAGATCCTCGTACCGCCGCACGAGGTCCGACCCCGCCTTCGCGGCGGAGTCCCCCTGACCCTCGTCCACGGGCGGCTGGACCACATGAGCCACGTGCAGGGGGCTTCGTCGAAGGGCTGCCTCGCGCGCTGCGAATCGCACCAGGTAGTCCTGGCCGACGGCTTGGTCGACGCCGACGATGATCGTGCTGCGCTGCGTCGGTACGGCGTTGCTCATGGCTGCTCCCGACGGGTCGCTCACAGGGGATCCCGAACATATGGCCCTGGGCGGGTACCCGGACCGGACGCGTTCATACCTGCGGCGCAGCCCCCGGCATCCCGGCGAGGTGCCTGCCCCGGCCAAGGCAGCGGCCCGACCAGTGACTTGGGCGCGTCCGCCGGTCGCGTAAGTGACCGCGAATGTTCGTCGGCGCGTCACCATGGGCGCGCCCATATAGGCAAGCATCTATGTTCTTGCCCGAGGAAAGGAACGACAGGTGCAGCGTCGACGGGCACATCGCAGACGTCCGGTGGGCACGAGCGTGGCGGCGGCGGGAGGCGCCCTGCTCCTCTCGGCATGCGGCACCGCGGCCGTCAGCGACGACGCTGTGTCCCCCACGCGTACGAGCAGCATCGTGTGCGCCGAACGGGGCCAGTTGGCGGCGTCCGGTTCCACCGCGCAGCAGAACGCGATGAAGCACTGGACACGTGCGTACCAAGAGGCGTGCCCAGGGGTCGAGATCCGTTATGTGCCCATCGGATCCGGCGGGGGCGTCGCCCAGTTCATGCGCGGGGCGACGGTGATCGGCGGAACCGACAGCCCGCTGAAGGCCGAGGAGATCGAACGTTCCCGTGACGTGTGCCGGGGAGGCAGGGCCATAGATCTGCCCATGGTCGGCGGGCCCATCGCCATCGGCTACAACGTCTCCGGCGTACGGGACCTCGTCCTCGACGCCGCCACCCTCGCGAAGATCTTCGACTCGGAGATCACCGTGTGGAACGCGCCCGAGATCCAGCGGCTCAACCCCGGCGCCAAGCTCCCCGCCACCCCCATCAGCGCGGTGCACCGTTCCGACGAATCGGGTACGACCCAGAACCTGAACGCCTACCTCGCCGGAGCAGCACCCGAGGAGTGGCCGTACCCGAAGGCCAAGGCCTGGCAGGCCGAGGGCGGTCAGTCCGCCGCGGGCTCCAGCGGAGTGGCATCCCAGGTGCAGGGCCTGGACGGCGCGATCGGCTACTTCGAGCTGTCGTTCGCCAAAGCGAAAGGGATCCCCACCGTCAGCCTCGACACGGGCGCGCCGGAACCTGTCGCCGTCTCCGCCGAGACGGCCTCCGCCGGTATCGCAACGGCGCACGTGGACGGCACCGGCCATGACATGACGCTGACGTTCGACTACAGGACCAGGGCGAGCGGGGCGTACCCGATCGTCCTCATCACCTACGAGATCGTGTGCGACAGCGGAAACCAGGCCGAGGTGCTGCCCGCCCTGAAGTCCTTCCTGACGTACACCGCGAGTGAGGAGGGGCAGAAGGACCTCTCCCGGATCCACTACGCCCCACTGCCCGACGACGTCGCCGCGCGGGTACGGCAGGTCGTCAGCCGCCTGTCCTGAGCCGGGCCGCGACGCCATGACCCGGGACGCGGGACCGGGCGGGCGGCTCATGGGGCGCCGGCCCGTGCACTCCTCCGGCCGCCGGCGACGTCCGTCTCAGCCGCCCCGGCCCCGCCGGGCCGCCGCCGGCCACCACCACCTCGGTGGGCGATGTCACCGTGCCGCGACAGTGAACTTCCTGCGCCAGGCCAGCGACACGTACACCAGCGCCACCAGCACCGGTACCTCGATCAGGGGGCCGACGACGCCGGACAGGGCCTGACCGGACGTCACCCCGAAGGTGGCGATGGCGACGGCGATGGCGAGCTCGAAGTTGTTGCCGGCGGCGGTGAAGGCCAGCGTCGCCGTACGGTCGTAGGTCAGACCGATGACCTTGCCGAGCAGGAAGGTGCCGAACCACATCACCGCGAAGTACACCAGCAGCGGGATCGCGATCCGTGCGACATCCAGCGGCTGGGAGGTGATCGTCTTCCCCTGCAGAGCGAAGAGGATCACGATCGTGAAGAGCAGGCCGTACAGGGCCCAGGGGCCGATCCTGGGCAGGAAGCCCGACTCGTACGACTCGCGGCCGAGGCGCTTCTCGCCGATCCGGCGGGTGAGGAAGCCGGCGAGCAGGGGCACGCCCAGGAAGATGACCACGTTGAGTGCGATCTTCCACATCGAGATGTCGAGCGATTCTCCGTTGCCGAGGCCGAGCCAGCCGGGCAGCAGGTCGAGGTAGAACCAGCCGAGCACGCCGAAGGCGAGGACCTGGAACACGCTGTTGAGCGCCACCAGCACGGCCGCCGCCTCGCGGTCGCCGCAGGCCAGGTCGTTCCAGATGATGACCATGGCGATGCAGCGGGCGAGCCCGACGATGATCAGGCCGGTGCGGTACTCGGGCAGGTCCGGCAGGAAGATCCAGGCCAGCGCGAACATCACCGCGGGGCCCAGAACCCAGTTGATGACCAGGGACGAAATCATCAGCTTCTTGTCGCCGGTGACGGCGTCGAGCTTGTCGTACCGGACCTTGGCGAGGACCGGGTACATCATGATCAGCAGGCCGACTGCGATCGGCAGGGAGATGCCGCCGATCTCGACCTTCGCCAGGGCGTCGTTCAGGCCGGGAATCAGCCGTCCGAGGCCGAGCCCGAGGGCCATGGCGAGCAGGATCCATACGGCGAGGAAGCGGTCGAGCGTCGAAAGCTTCGCGACGACCGACGATTCTTCGACGGTCGCGGGTGCTTCGGTGCGGGTCACGGGCAGGCCCTCTTGTTGTCGGCGGCGGTACGAGCGGTCTCGGCCAGTTCGGCGAACTGGGCGGCGAGCTGGGCGATGACATCGGGCCGCAGCTTGTAGTACGTGAAGCGGCCGCATGGCTCGGTCTCCACCACCCCGGCCTCGCGCAGCACCTTCAGGTGGTTGGAGAGGTTCGTCTGGCGGGCGCCGGTCTCCTCCACCAGGTGGGTGGTGCAGAGCGTCTCGCGGGCGAGCAGGGTGACGATCCGGAGCCTGAGGGGGTCGGCCAGGACCCGGATCAGTTCAGTGTCGACTGACGTCATCATGGGCTGATACTCTCACATCAGTGGTGGATGACACCATCAGGTGCTGACGTCAGTGAATCCTGACGCGCCTGTTTCGTCGTGAGACAAGAGAGACCTCTGATGTCCCAGAAGCCCTCCGTCCTGTTCGTCTGCGTCCACAACGCCGGCCGCTCGCAGATGGCGGCCGCGTGGCTGACCCACCTGGCCGGGGACCGCGTCGAGGTCCGTTCGGCCGGCTCCGCCCCGGCCGACCAGGTGAACCCGGCGGCGGTCCAGGCGATGCGCGAGGTCGGCATCGACATGTCCGCCGAGACCCCGAAGATCCTCACCGTGGACGCGGTCAAGGCGTCGGACGTCTGCATCACGATGGGCTGCGGCGACACGTGTCCGGTCTTCCCCGGCAAGCGGTACCTGGACTGGAAGCTGGAGGACCCGGCGGGCCGGGGCGTCGAGGCAGTCCGTCCGATCCGTGACGAGATCAAGAAGCTCGTCGAGGGCCTGATCGAGGAGATCGCCCCGCGGTAGGACCGCGTGAGCGAGGTCCGTATCTCACCGCCCTGGACACGGAGGTGTCCGGCCCACCCGGCCGGACGTCGGTGGACTCCCTCGTCGTACGCGCCCCCCGGTGCCCCGTGGGTACCCGGTGCTGGGGGCCTCGTCGTTTGTCGCCGAACTGACGAAGTGCATCCGTACCGACGCCGACTGCGCGGACATCTGCGACGCCACCGCCGCCGTGCTGTCCCGCCACACCGGATACGACGCCGACATCACCCGCGCGATCCTCACCGCGTGCGCGACGGCCTGCACGCCGTGCGCCGAGGAGTGCGAGCGCCACGCCGAGATGCACGAACACTGCCGCGTCTGCGCCGAAGCCAGCCGCCGGTGCGAGGCCGCCTGCAACGACCTCCTGACCCGCGCGCCGCACAGCGGCGTCGACGACGAAGTAGGCACGCGTGTCCAGGGGACCGCGCGACCGACGCCTGCGGGGCAGCGAGACATTCACGCCATGTTGGCGCCCGACGGCGGGACCGACCGGACGAGCCGTTAGGATCACGGCATGGTCACGGCCCGGTCGTCCTCCCGCATGCCGCGCGCCCGCTCGTCGGCGCGCCCGCTGCGCATGCTGTGGGTGGCGCTCTCGCTGTTCGCCTTCGTCTACGCGCACGGCGTGAACGCCGAAGGCACCGCCGCCCACCTCGACTTGACCGCGACCGCAGCCGCACCCCTTCATGACCACCCGGACGAAGAACCACCGGCCGATCACCACCAGGGCCATCACGGCCCGTCCCATGCGGCTCAGGAGTGCGTGCCCGGACAGCCCCAGCAGACGCCTGCCCTGGACGCGCCGGGTGCCTGTGCCGTCTCGGGCGAAGGTGCTCCCGCAGCGCCGCGCCCCGCTCTCGTCTCCTTCGGTGATGTGGCGTCGGCCAAGCACCTGCCGAGCAGGTCGATGAGAGCCACAGTTCTGCAGATCTAGGATCCGGCGACGCTTCGCCGGCCGTCGACGCCTTCACGATCCCAAGACAGCCCCAGCGGCTGTGGGCGCGACGCGACCGGCTGTCGCCGCAACAGCCCGCCCGAGCGCGCATCCACGCGCCTCGGCGGGCCGATTCCCGCGGCGTTGCCCTGACACTGCCCGCCCCGCCCCCCGTTGTGCCGCGCCCCGCGGCGCGCGGCGGCCGCCCGCGGAGGAACTGTGCTCCCGCCGTCCCGCATCCGCCCGCCCTCCCGCTCACCCGCGCCGTACCGGCCGCTCGCCCGGCTCGTCCTGCTGCTCGGCGGACTGTTCCTGATCGCACCCGGCTGCGCGCAACAGCCGCACGAGCCCGGCCAGGCGCACGACCCCGTTCGTACGGTCCACCGCGCCCAGCCCGTCACCGGACAGCCCACCACGGAACAGCCCGCCACCGGACAGCCCACCACGGAACAGCCCGCCACCGGACAGCCCCCACGTGCCGAGACGCCCGCCGAATCCTGCTCACCGGCCGGTTCGCACACGGGGCCGGTCGTACGGCAGCACGCACGTACCCCCGTGTTCGCCACAGCGGCGCCCGACACCACGACGGCGCACGCGCCACCACCCGCTGAGGCCGTCCGGACCGCGCCGGCGGAGCTCCGAAGATCCACGTCCGGGCGCTTCACGCTGTGCCGCCTCTGCCGGCTGCGGACGTAGGCCGAGCCCGTCGAGCCGCAGTACGCCGCGGCCGCCGCCCCACGGGCGGCGAGCGAGAGATCAGCACCCGAACGCGCCATTCACCCACCATGAGAGCGAATCAGATGCACTCTCCGAACACCACCTCCCCCACGAAGCCCGGCCACGCAGCCCTGTCCGTCCTCGTCGGCAACACCCCGGTCCTGTACGTCGGCGAGCCCTTCGCCCCGGAAGGGCGCGGCTTCTGGGCGAAGCTGGAGGGCTTCAACCCCGGCGGCATCAAGGACCGTCCCGGCCTGTACATGGTCGAACGCGCCCGCGCACGTGGCGATTTGGCGCCCGGGGCCCGGATCATCGAGTCCACCAGCGGCACCCTCGGCCTCGGCCTGGCCCTGGCCGGCATGGTGTACGGCCACCCGGTCACCCTGGTCACCGACCCGGGCCTGGAGACGTCCATGACCCGGCTGCTCACCGCATACGGCGCCCAGGTCAACACCGTCTCCGAACCGCACCCCACCGGCGGCTGGCAGCAGGCCCGCCGGGACCGCGTCGCCCAGCTGATGCGGCAACACCCCGGCTCATGGTGCCCGGACCAGTACAACAACCCTGACAACACCACCGCGTACACCCCGCTCGCCCTGGAACTCGCCACCGAACTCGGCCACATCGACGTGCTGGTGTGCAGCGTCGGCACCGGCGGGCACTCGGCCGGTGTGTCCCGCGTCCTGAAGCAGCTCTACCCCGGCCTGACCCTCGTGGGCGTGGACACCGTCGGCTCCACCATCTTCGGCCAGCCCGCCCGGCCGCGGCTGATGCGCGGACTCGGGTCCAGCATCTACCCCCGTAACGTCGCCTACGGCAGCTTCTCCGAGGTCCACTGGGTCGCACCGGCCGAAGCGGTGTGGGCCTGCCGTCGGCTCGCCGCCTCGCACTACGCCACCGGCGGCTGGAGCGTCGGCGCGGTCGCCCTGGTCGCCGGCTGGCTCGCCCGTACGCTGCCCGAGGACACGCGGATCGCGGCGATCTTCCCCGACGGGCCGCAACGCTATCTCGGCACGGTGTACGACGACGACTACTGCGCCGCCCACGGCCTGCTCGACCGCCCGCCCGCGTCCGAACCGGAGGTGATCGGCCGTCTCGACGAGAAGGAAGTCACCCGCTGGTCCCGGTGCGAGCGTGTGGTCGACCCGCTCACCCTGACCGAGGACTCACGGGAGGACGCTCGGGAGGACGACCGGTGAAGCAGCGCACCCTCGCACAGGTCCGTACCTACGAGCGCAGCGTCCAGCTGCTGATGGTCAATCAGTTCACCATCAACCTCGGCTTCTACATGCTGATGCCGTACCTCGCCACGCACCTCGCCGGTCCGCTCGGCCTCGCCGGATGGCTGGTCGGACTGATCCTCGGTGTACGCAACTTCAGTCAGCAGGGCATGTTCCTGGTCGGCGGCACACTCGCCGACCGGCTCGGCTACAAGCCGATGATCATCGCCGGGCTGGTGCTGCGCACCGTGGGCTTCGCGACCCTCGGTCTCGTCGACTCCGTGCCCGCGCTGATCGCCGCCTCGGCCGCGACGGGCCTGGCCGGAGCCCTGTTCAACCCGGCGAGCCGCGCCTACCTCGCCGCTGACGCGGGGGAGCGCCGGGTGGAGGCCTTCGCGCTGTTCAACGTCTTCTACCAGGCCGGAATCCTGCTCGGCCCACTGGTCGGCATGATGCTGACCGGCGTCGGCTTCCGCGTCACGTGCCTGACGGCCGCCGGAATCTTCGCGGTGCTGAGCGTCGTGCAGATCCGGGCGCTCCCCGCGCGCCGGGGCGAGGGTCGGCAGGAAAGTGTCCTGTCGCAGTGGCGGAGCGTCCTGGCCAACCGGCCGTTCCTGCTGTTCTCGCTCGCCATGACCGGCTCGTACGTGATGTCGTTCCAGGTCTACCTCGCGCTGCCGCTGGAGGTCCGACGTCTCGGCGGCGAGGGTGACTTCGCCACGGCGGCGGTGGCGGTGCTGTTCGCCGTGTCCGGTCTGAGCACCATCTTCGGCCAGACCAGGGTGACCGCCTGGTGCAAGGCTCGCATGGCCCCGGGCCGTGCGCTCACCTGGGGCCTGCTGGTGATGGGGGTGGCCTTCGTCCCGCTCCTGTCCGCTGCGGCGATGCCCGTACCCGACGGCGGAGTCGGGCTGTGGCTCCTCGCCGCCGTGCCGCCCGCGCTGTCCGCGGTGCTCCTGGCCCTGGGCACGATGATCGCCTACCCGTTCGAGATGGACACCATCGTCCGTCTCTCCGGTGACCGCCTCGTCGCCACGCACTACGGCCTCTACAACACCATCTGCGGCATCGGCATCACCCTCGGCAACCTGCTGACCGGCGCCGCTCTCGACGCCGCCCGCGCGGCCGGCCTGTCGGCGCTGCCCTGGACCGCCCTGGCCCTCCTGGGCCTCGCCTGCGCCGTCGCGCTGTACGGCCTCGACCGCACGGGCCGACTCGCCCCGCCGACGCCGACTGCCGAACCCGGCCCCGAAGCCGGATCCGACCCCGAACCCGCATCGGAACGCGCCACAGCCTGAACCGGCGAGAAGCTCCCACCCCTCTCGTACTTACATACATGCGTGCATGTATGTAAGCTGAGGCGAGTCGGCCTTCGAGGGGGATGGTGAGATGAGGAACCACCTGGCGAAGCAGGTGCGTCA
Organism: Streptomyces sp. CB03238; assembly: GCF_002099185.1. NCBI lineage: Bacteria > Bacillati > Actinomycetota > Actinomycetes > Kitasatosporales > Streptomycetaceae > Streptomyces > Streptomyces sp. CB03238. Next base: position 55,180 of record NZ_NBCN01000023.1, read on the forward strand.
GGTCCCAGTGACCGACCCGATCGCCACGGCCCGGCGGTACGACTACGCCGACGCCTTCGAGCTCCTGCTGCCCGGACCGGACCCGCTTTCGCCCGAAACGTGGGTCCGGTCCGGACTGGGTGCCACTGCGACGTGGGTGGACTGGGTCGCGGGGCTCTTGGGGATGCGCGGCGCGGCCGGGGAGGCGGCGGACCACGTCGGCGATTTCCGGGTCACTGAGTCCGGGCCCGAGGTGGTCCGTCTCGAAACGTCCCTGCCGCTGATGCACGTCATCCTCGTGGGGCGCCGGGTCGAGCCGACCCGCAGGCTGTTCACCAGCGTTCTCCACTACCGGCGGCCGGTGCTCGCGCGACTCGTCTGGGCGGTCGTCGGCATCGGTCATCGGCGGGCGGCACGGCAATTGGTCACGAGCGGGATGGTCACCAAATGATCGGAGTGAGGCGTGGGTGAGGCGACACGGGAGAGGATGACCCAGGCCGATCGCCGCCTGCGCACCCGCACCATGCTGCTCGAGTCGGCGGCGCGGAACCTGTCCCGCTACGGCTACGGCAACCTCGTGCTCGAGCAGGTGGCCAAGGACGCCGGGTACACGCGCGGTGCGCTCTACCACCAGTTCAAGGACAAACAGGACCTGACTCTGGCCGTGCTCGCGTGGGTCATGGAGACCTGGGACCACGAGGTCGGCAGGCTCGTCGAGCAGGAGCCGGATCCGGTCGCGGCGCTGCTCACCCTTGCCCGCGGTCACGCCGTCTTCTGCCGGCGCGACATCGCGCGGGTGGCGGTCGCGCTGCGGCTGGAGTTCTCCGGCCGGGACCATCCGGTGGGCCGCTCGGTCGAGGAGGGCTACGAAACGCTCATCACGCTCTGCCGACGCCTGATCGAAGCCGGGCGCAAGGCGGCGACGATCCCTGCCGGCCCGCCCGCCGGCACGGTCGCACTCGCCTTCGTCGGCGCCCTTGAGGGGACCGTGATCGCGCTGGCCGGGCAGGTGCGGCATGACGAACTGCTCGCCGTCCGCACCGCCGCCGGCGTACTGGGTCTCGGTCCCCTTGCCGTCGCGCCACGCCACTGACCAGGTCCCCGCGCGACTCGGCACCCGCCCGGTCACGGGCTGTCGCCGGTCCAGTCCCAGTGGCGGGGATCGGTCGTACGGCGCCGGTAATGGGTACGCCCACCAGGGCCGTACCGCCCTATCTCCGTGGGCAGCCGGGCTTCTTCGGCGATCGGGCACGCTCCAGCCGGTGATGTCGAGGAGCAGCCCGTCGAGAGGCCCGCCCACCAGTTCGCCGTAGACCCGGCCGGGGCGTGGTCCGGGGTCGGGGTCGTCGTGGTCGGCGCCATAGACGCGACGCCGGAGGATCCTGTCGTCCATACCGATCAGCTTCACATCCGCCACTGACAACGGGACGGCAGCCGTGGTCCGCACACGTCAGCCCCGGTCCGTCCGGCGGATCAGCCGCACTGCTGCCGGTGCCGGCCGCCACGCCCGGCCGCGGTTGTACTGCCGCCTTGCGGTGCGCCGTCGCGGGGCCGAGCGTCGAGGCCGCCGGGCGCCAGAGCCTCCGGTGCCCGGTGGGTCCGATGGGTCCGGGGATTCCGTACCCCCCGCGCCGCCGCCTCCTGAGCGGAAGCGGTCGTGCGTCGCCCGGTTCCTCCAGCAGTCCGAGGGCGACTTCCCACTCGTCCCGGGTGAGGTACTCCCAGGCGTCGTTCACCGTGATGTCGTTGTCAGTGGCCCGGTGCACCGCCGCCGATCGTTCACTCGCTGGTCGCCGCGTCCGGCCGCAGGTCGGGGTGCTGCTCCGTCAGCCGATCCGGTGCCGCCTGTCTCCAGGAGTCGACGAGGATGTCACGCAGTTCGCCCGCGTCCTCCAGCGCCGCCAGCCGCACCCGTACCCATGCCGAACTCGCCTCGTGCGGCGGTACCCAGAACTTCTCCGGCTCGGCGGCGATCAGTTCCGCGCGCTCGTGTTTCGGGCAGCGTACGGCGAACGATGTCTGGTCGTCGGGGATCGTGACATACATCTTCCCGGCCACGCGGAAGGTCGGGATGCTCCATGCTTCCTTCTCCACCGTCTCGGGAAAGGACAGGGCGATACGGCGAACGTCATCGGCATCGATCATGGCCACCACGGTAGCCAGCGGCACTGACACCCTGCCCCCGCCTGTCGGCGGCATGATCCGCCGGACAAGCCCCAGGGTGCTTGGTATGGTCATCGGGCAGGAACTGGTGATCGATTTCGCATGCGTCAGGGGGGCGTAGTGGCGGGTGTGGACCGGCAGTTCCGTGCCCTCGTCTGTGCCTACGCGGTGTCCGGCTACGGCAACTACCTGAATCTGATTGCCCTGAGCCTGTTCTCCTACGAGGTCACCGGCACCGCCTTCGGTGTTGGCATGTTATTGGCCTTACGCCTGTTCTCCGGTTTCCTGGCAGGGCTCGCCGCCGCGGCGCTGTTGGCCAGGACCTCCCGCCGGCTGGTGATGATCCGCACCGATGTGGCCCAGGCCGTCGCCATGGGCGTACTGGCGCTGTGCACGTCCCGCACACCGACGTGGCTGCTCGGCTGTGCGGTCGTTGTCCTTGGCGCGGGGAACACGTTCTTCACCGTCGCGCTGCGCAGTGCGGTTCCCGTGATGGTCGGTCAGGAGTGCCGCGCCCGGGCGAACGGGCTGCTGGTCACGGCGCGGTCGATGGCCACGGTGCTGGGCTTCGCCTCGGCGGCGCCGGTCATCGGATTCGGCGGCTTCGCCACCGCGTTCGCCGTCAACGCCGCGAGTTTTCTGGTGTCGGCAGTCGCTCTGCTCGTGCTGCGGCCGCGTACGGACGGCGAGGACGTCGAGGAGGGTGTGACGACCCAGCCGCAGACGGCCCCGGGCTCACGTCCATGGCAAGGGATGGCCGGCATCCCCGCCCTCTTGCTGGCCATGATCCTGCTCAGAGGTCTCGATGCCTTGGCCTCCTCGTCGCACAACGTCGCTCTGCCCGTGGTCGCGCACTCCACTGCTCCCTCCGATCCGGCACTTTTCATGACCAGGTTCTGGGCCGCGTGGGCCGTGGGCACCATCACCGCCCACCTGGTGCTCAAGCGGAGAAAGCGCGGTTCGGCGTGGGGCGAGCGGGCTTTCGCCGTGGGTACGGTCGCGATGTCGCTCTCGTTCGTCGCGGCGTTCACGGGGCTCGCCGCGCCGGCACTGATGCTGGCCGCAGCGTCGGCGGGGTTCGCGGACGGCTGGACCGAAATCGTGTACACCTCACGCCTGCAGGCGGCCCCCGACCGGCAGCGCAGCCGGCTGTTCGGGCTGTCCGCCACGGCGGAGACAGCTGGATTCGCGCTGGGCGCGGTGCTCACCGCGGTGGCTCTCGACCTGCTGCCCGCCCTGACGGTCGTCGGTGCCTTCCACGGTGCGGCGGTGTGCGGGGCGCTGGTTCTGCTGCTGTTCGCCGCCGGTCGTCCCGGTAGGGCCCGGCTTTCGTCCACGAGTGGAGAAGAAGGGGACACGCATGGAACGCGTACGGGGGCAGGCTCTCTGCCGGGGGCCTGAGCCGGATTACACCGAAGCTGACCCGCGAAACGCGGTGGAGGCGCTGCGGCGGGCCGCGGACTCGACCACTGGCGCGGCCGTCGTCACCGTCGCTCCGGACGGTTCCACGATCAGCCGGACCTATCACGAGCTGCTCTCCCAGGCCGGCCGGATGCTCACCGGGCTGCGGGAGCACGGGCTGCGCGCCGGTGACGCGGTGGTGCTGTGCGGGCTGCCGCTGGCGGAGTTCTTCCCCGCCTTCTGGGCCTGTGTGCTCGGCGGCGCCCGGCCGGTGGCCATCGCGGAGCCGGCCGCGCCGGGTTCCCCGGCGCTCGAACGCCTGCTCCACGCCTGTGCGGTACTGGACCGGCCGCTGGTGCTCACCGATGAGGCCGGAGCGGAGGACCTGGCGCACGCCGCTCCCGAGCTGCGGGTGGCGGTCGCGCAGGACTGCATGGGCGCGTCGCCCGCGTACGCCGACGACATCGAGCCGGCCGGGTCCGACGTCGCGTTGTTGATGCTGTCCTCCGGCAGCACCGGCGTCCCGAAAGCCGCGCAGCTCACCCACGCCGGTCTGGCGGCCTTCGCCGCGAGCACCAGGCGGATGCTGGACGTACGCCCGGACGACACCACGGTGAACTGGCTTCCGGTCGATCACAGCGGCGCGTTCCTGCTGTACCACCTGCTCGCGGTCTTCGTCGGATGCACCAACGTCCACGCACCCACCGAGATGGTCCTGGCCGAGCCGCTGCGCTGGCTGGACCTCCTCGAGGAGCACGGGGCGCAGCACAGTTGGGCGCCGACATTCGCCTACGGGCTCGTCGCGGACGCGCTCGCCGAGCGGCCGGAGGGCCGCCGCGACCTCAGCGGCCTCAAGTCGCTGCTGTGCGGGGGCGAACAGATCGTGCTGCCGGTGCTGCGCCGCTTCCTCGGCGCCACCGCCGCGTCCGGGATCCGGGACCGGCACATCGTGCCGGCGTGGGGGATGGCCGAGACGGTCACCGCCGTCACCTTCGGGCGGCTCGACCGGCCGGGCACCGTGCACCGCCTGCTCAAGAGCAGCCTGGGCGGCGACCTGGTCCGGGCCGACGAGCAGACACCGGAGGACGACTGTGTCACCTTCGTCGCGGCCGGCTCACCCGCGCACGGGGTCACCCTGCGTGTCGTGGACGACCGTGGCGAGCCCGCGCCCGCGGGCCGGGTCGGCCGGCTCCAGGTGCACGCGCCGGCCCGTCTCACTCCCGGCTACGTGAACAACCCGGAGGCGGACGCCGCGGCTTTCCCCGCCGGACGGGAGTGGCTGGACACCGGCGACCTGGCCTTTCTCGACGGCGGGCAGGTCGTGATCACCGGCCGGCGCAAGGACATGATCATCCTCAACGGGCACAACGTCTACTGCCACGAGGTGGAGGAAACCGTCACCGCCGTCGCCGGCGTGCGGCAGGGGGAGGTGGCCGCCTGCGGCATCCCCCACGCGGACAGCGGCACGGAAGAGCTGGCGGTGTTCTTCGTGAGCCACGGCGCCGACGAGGACGTACGTATCGCACGCGAGGTGAAGGCAGCGCTGTTCGCGCGGCTCCGCCTCACCGCTGCCCATGTCCTCCCCGTCCCGCGCGGCGAGTTTCCGAGGACACCCGCCGGGAAGGTGCGCCGCGCCGAGCTGCGCGACCGTCTCATCGGCGGAGGTTTTCGGACCGTCTCCGCCCCCGGCGACGACGTGGTGGGCTGTGCCGAGACGGCACGGGCGGTCCAGGAGGAGATCGCCGCCGTCCTGGGGCACCCGGTGGATGCGCACATGCCGTTCTACGAACTCGGCCTGACCTCCCTGCTCCTCATACGCCTCCGGTCCCGCCTGGAACAGCGGCTTGCCAGGGCGGTCGCCCAGACCGCGTTCTTCGAACATCCCACGGCCGCCGCGCTCGCCGCGCATCTGGCTGCCGCGCCCCGGGGGAAGGCTCAACCCCCGGACACCGGCACTGCCCAGGCGGGTACGGTCCCCGCCGGAACCGCCCCGGCAGGCACCGCCGACCAGCGCATCGCGGTCGTCGGACTGTCGCTGCGCTTCCCGGGAGCGGACTCGGCGGACCGGTTCTGGGCCAACCTGCGCGACGGCGTGGACAGCATCCGGGTCTTCGACGAGACACAGCTCGCGGCAGCGGGCCTGTCCCCGCGGCAGCGGCGCGCCCCCGACCTGGTGCCGGTCGCCGGCGTTCTCGACGACGTCGACGCGTTCGATGCGGACTTCTTCACCATGAGCCCCAAGGAGGTCCAGCTCACGCATCCCGCACACCGGCTGTTCCTGGAGTGCTGCCACGAGGCGCTCGAACAGGGCGGCTACGAGGCGACCGAACCGGGCACAAGAGTGGGGGTGTTCGCAGGTGCGGGCATGAACCTCTACGACCATCAGCGCCGGCCTGCGACCGGCGCGCCGGACGACGACGCCGACCCGGCCACCGGAATGCAGGCCACGGTCGGACAGCAGCCGGACTTTCTCGCCTCCCGAGTCGCCTACCGGCTCGGGCTCACCGGCCCCGCCATCGGTGTCCAGACGGCCTGCTCCACCTCGCTGGTGGCTGTACACCTCGCCGTCCAGGCACTGCTGAGCGGCGATGCGGACCTGGCGCTGGCGGGAGCCGCGGCCGTGCACCTCCCCCAGGAGACCGGCTACCGCAGCCACACGGGTTCCATCCTGTCGCCCACCGGACGCTGCCGGGCCTTCGACGCGGAGGCCGACGGCACCGTGGGCGGGAACGGTGTCGCCGCCGTCCTGCTCAAGAGGCTCGACCGTGCCCTGGCCGACGGCGACACCGTGCACGCGGTGATCCTGGGCTCCGCGGTCAACAACGACGGCGCGGGCAAGGTCGGATTCAGCGCACCGGGTGTCGCGGGGCAGGTCGAGGTCGTACGCCAGGCGCTGCGCAGGGCGGACGTCCCCGCAGAGACGATCACCTACGTGGAGGCGCACGGGACGGGCACCCGACTCGGCGATCCGGTGGAACTGGAGGCACTCGGCAGGGCTCTCGGCGAGGGCACGCGGCGCACGGCGTTCTGCACCGTGGGATCGGTGAAGCCGAACATCGGACACCTCGACAGCTGCGCCGGAATGGCCGGTTTCATCAAGACGGTCCTCATGCTGCGGAACCGTACGCTGGTGCCGACGCCGCACCTGACCCGTCCCAACCCGGAACTCCGCCTCGAAGGCGGCCCGTTGGTGCTGGGCGCCGAGCTGCGGCCGTGGCCGGCTCAGGACGGTGTGCCGCGCCGGGCGGGAGTCAGCGCGCTCGGCGTCGGGGGCACCAACGCCCACGTGGTGCTGGAGGAGCCCCCCGTACCGTCCGCGAACCCGGCGGCCGCGGCCGGGCTTCCCGTGCTGGTGCCGGTGTCGGCCCGCGACCCCCAGGCCCTGGGCGAACTCACCGACCGGCTCCGCGACCGGCTGCGGCAGCGGCCGGAACCAGCGGCCGCGGACGTGGCGGCCACCATGGCACTCGGCAGACCGCACCGCGCGGCACGCACCACGGCCGTCGGCCGGACGGCCGGGGAACTCGCCGACGCGCTGGACGGTCAGCAGCAGGCACCGGACCTCGGCCTCGGCCCGCTCGCCTTCGCCTTCTCCGGACAGGGAAGTGCGCGCCGGGGCATGGCGAGCGGCATCTACGCCGCCTATCCGGCGGCCCGGCGGACTCTCGACCGGTGCGAGGAGATCTACGCCGACGAGTTCGGCGGCACCCTCCTCCCGCTCCTGCTGGACGAGTCGGGCGCCGAGGACGACGTCTGGCCGACCGAGACGGCCCAGGCCGCCCTGTTCGCCCACCAGTCGGCGCTCGTCGAGGTGTGGCGCGCCACGGGCGTCCGCCCCGCACTGCTGCTCGGCCACAGCGTGGGCGAGTACGCGGCCCTGTACGCGGGCGGCGCCTTCACGCTCGACGACGGGTTGCGGCTCACGGCGTGGCGCGGCCGGTCGATGCACAGCGCATGCCCGCCAGGCGGGATGCTCGCGGTCGTCGCCGAGCAGGCTCACGCGCAGCGCATCGCGCAGTCCGCCGGCGCCGAACTGGCCGCGGTCAACGGCCCGCGCGCCCAGGTGATCTCCGGTCCGCCGCAGGCCCTCGAGGAGGCGGTGCGCCTGCTCGACCAGGAAGGCCTGCGGTGGCGGGCGTTGTCCGTCGACAAGGCGTTTCACTCGGCCTCGGTCGAACCGGCGCTGCGCGACTTCCGCTCCCACGCCGAGCGGGTGACGTACGGCCCGCTGCACACACCCCTGGTCACCGCGGCCGACGGCCGGCTCCGCCCGGCGGGCTGGACGCTCGACGCCGGCCACCTCTGCCGCCAGGCGCGGCAGCCGGTCCGCTTCGATCTGGCCATGCTCACCGCGACGGGGGAGGGGTGCGAGGACTTCCTGGAGATCGGCGCCGGACACACCCTCATGGGCATCGGCCGGCATTGCGTACCGGGCAGCCGCTGGCTGAGAGCCCAGGGGCCGGGCACGAGCGCAGCGGACCAGGTGGGTGGGCTTCTGACGGCGCTGGGCTCGCTGTACTGCAGGGGGGCCGAGCTGGAATGGCGTGCGGTCAACGGCGGCGGGGGCAGGGTGCCGCTGCCGGGGCATCCGCTGCGGCGGCGCCGGGTGGCGTACCGGGGCGCGGCGCCGGCACCTGCCCCGGAGCATCCCGCGCACAGCGCGGCCACCCGGGAGGAGCCGCCCGTCGCGTCGGACGAACTGCTGGCCGGAGTACGGCAGCTGACTGCGCACAAGCTCGGCAGCGAGGCGGCGGACGTCGCGCCCGACAGCTCGTTCTTCGAGCTCGGCGCGGACTCGCTCTCCCTGATGGGACTGACGGCGGAGCTGGAGCAGCAGTACGGCGTACGCGTCCCCGTCCGGGAGCTGTTCTCGTCCGCCGACACCCCACGCCGGCTGGCCGAACGGCTGGCGCAGCTGCGAGGGGACCAGGCCGGTCCCGCCGAGCCGCACCGGGAGGCGGACCAGCAGCGTCCGAGCCCGGCACCGGCACCTATGTCCTCGCCCGCACCCGCGGTGTCCCCGGGACTTCACGAGGTGTTCGGCCAGCAGCTGAAACTGGCGGAGCATCTCATCGACCAGGTGACCGGTGTGATCTCCCGCCAACTCGACGTACTCGCGTCGTCCGCGACCTCCCCGGCGCTGCTCCCCGCGCCCACCCCGACCCCGACCCCGACCCCGGCCCCGGCCCCGGCCCGTACGCCGGAGGCGACGCGGCCACCGTTCGTGCCGGAGCCGGAGCCGGAGCCGGAGCCGGAGCCGGCCACGGGGTGCGACTTCAGCCTGTACTTCTTCGGCGACTACCCCGAGGACACCGACCGCGACAAGTACGCGCTGATCATGGAGGCCGCGAAGTTCGCGGACCAGCACGGCTTCCACGCCCTGTGGCTCCCGGAACGCCACTTCAACTCCTTCGGGGCGCTCTTCCCCAACCCCTCGGTGCTCGCCGCCGCGCTCGCGGCCAGTACCAGCCGCATCCGGCTCCACGCGGGCTCCGTCGTCCTGCCACTGCACCATCCGGTCCGGGTCGCCGAGGAATGGTCGGTCGTCGACAACATCTCCGGGGGCCGGGCGGGCCTGTGTGTCGCGAGCGGCTGGCACGCCACCGACTTCGCGCTCGCCCCGCAGCACTTCGGCCGGCACCGCGAGGTGATGTACGAGCAGTTGGCGACCGTGCGGCAGCTGTGGTCGGGCCGGGCCCTGCGGACGACCGCGGGCGACGGTGAGCCCGTGGAGATACGGCTGCACCCACGCCCCGTGCAGCAGCGACTTCCCATGTACGTGGCCGTCGTCGGCAACCCGGACAGCTACCGCCGGGCAGCCGCCGAAGGCCTGGGTGTGGTCACCAACCTGATGACGCAAACCGTCGGACAACTGGCGGAGAACATCGCGCTGTACCGGCGCACCCGCGCCGAGCACGGACTGGACCCCGACGCGGGCAGGGTGGTGGTTCTGGTGCACACGTACCTCGGCGAGGACGCGGAGCGCGCGCGGGCAGAGGCGTACCGGCCATTCGTGTCGTACCTGCGTTCCTCGCTGTCCCTCTTCGGCCAGGTCACCAACAGCCTCGGTTTCGAAGCCGACCTCGACAACACGCCCGAGGAAGACGTGGAGTTCCTGCTCGGGCGCGCCTACGAGCGTTACTGCGCCTCACGCGCCCTGATCGGCGACGAGCACACGGCGGCCGAGACGGTGCGCCGACTGGTGGACGCCGGAGCGGACGAGATCGCCTGCTTCGTGGACTTCGGCGTACCGATGGAGCAGGTTCTCGCCGGGCTCCCGGTCCTCGACCGGCTCCGCCGCATGGACCCATCAGGAGCACCGGAACCGTCCACAGCACCGGAACAGGCGGCGCTCGTGCCGAGGCGGTTGCCGTTGTCGCCCGCGCAGCGCCGCATCTGGTTCCTGGAGCAGCTTCATCCGGGGACCGCCATGTACCACGAGCCCAAGGCGATCCGCCTGGACGGCCCGCTGGACGTTCCGGCGCTGCGCTGGGCACTGCAGCGGGTCGCCGACCGGCATCCGGCGCTGCGCACCGTGTTCCGCGACACCGACGGAACCCCCTACCGGGAGACGCACGACCGGATACGGCTCGAGTGCCCGGTCGACGACCACACCGGGGCCACGGAGGAAGAAGCGCTGCGCGCCGCTCTCGAGACGGAGGGGAACCGGAACCTCGACCTGCGCCGGGGTCCGCTGGTCACGGCCCGGCTGCTGCGCCTGTCGGAGGAGCGGCACCTGCTGTTCCTGCTGGCCCACCACATCGTCTTCGACTCCTCCTCCACGGCGGTGCTGGTCCGCGACCTCGCGGCTTTCTACCGCTCCTTCCCGCACGGCGACCCCCAGTTGCCGCCCCTGCCCGCCGAGCCCGAGGCGCTCCCCGCCCGTCTGCCGGACCCCGCCGGGTCCCTCGACTTCTGGCGGCGTACGCTCGCCGGGGCCCCGGACCTCTCCCTGCCCACCGACCGCCCCCGCCCCACGGTCAGATCCGGAACGGGAGCCGCCCTCACACACGAACTCGACGCCGAACTCGTACGCAGGGTGAAAGCGTTCGCCGCCGCGCACCGGGCCACTCCCTTCATGGCGCTGACCAGCGCCGTCGCAGCGGTGCTCAGCCGGTTCAGCGGACAGCACGACGTGGTCGTCGGCACCGCGGTCGCCGCCCGGCCCACCGGCGCCGAACACCACATCGGCCTGTTCCTCGACACCGTGCCCCTGCGCCTGGACCTCACGGGCGACCCGGACTTCCCGACGCTGCTGCACCGGATGCGGGCCGGCAGCACAGCGGCGTACGAACACCGTGACGTCCCCTTCGACGAACTGGTCGGAGCGCTCAACCCGCGACGGGACCCGGGGCGGAACCCGCTCTTCCAGGTGATGGTCGAGTACGAGAACGAGAGCGAGGTGACCTTCGACCCGCCCCGGCTGACGGCCACGCTGCTCGACGTGCCGAGCGCACGCGCCCCCTTCGACCTCAGCATCTACCTGACGCACCACCGCGACGGCGTGCGATGCATGGTCGAGTACGACACGGCCCTCTTCGACGAGCCATTCGTACGCCGCTTCGTCCACTACATGGAGCAGGTGCTGCGCCGCGCGCTCGACGCCCCCGGCGCGCCGCTGCGCGAACTGACCGCCGTGACCGACGCCGACCGCGCGGCCCTGGCCGGGCTGGGGCGCCTGGACGAGCCGTCGCCCGCCGTCGCGGACACCCTGCACGGACTGTTCGAGCAGCAGGTGCGGCGCACCCCGGACGCCGTTGCCCTCGTGGGCGACGGAGTGAGCGTGGGTTACCGGGAGCTGGATGTACGGGCCAACGCGCTCGCCCGACGGCTCCGCGAGCGGGGCGCCGCGCGCGGTGAGCGCGTGGCCATGCTGCTGCCGCGCGGCCCGGAGCTGATCACCGCCCTGCTGGGCGTGCTCAAGAGCGGCGCCGCGTATCTGCCCCTCGACCCCTCCGCGCCCACCCCGCGGCTCGCCGCGCTCCTCGACGACGGCGCGCCCGCGCTGCTGCTGACCTCGAAGGCCACTCTCGCGCGTCATCCGAAGCTCGCGACAGGGCTGCCCCTGCAGCTCGTGGACGACGTCGACGCCACCCTCGCGGAACGTCCCCCGGCCGACGGGGCAGGGCCCGAGGACCCCGCGTACTGCATCTACACCTCGGGCTCCACCGGCCGTCCCAAGGGCGTCGTCGTGCCGCACCGCGGCCCGGTCAACCTCGTTCGCGCCCATATGGACCGGCACCCCGCCCTGCGCACCCTGCAGTGGACCTCGCCCGCTTTCGACGTCAGCGTCCAGGAGATCTTCACCACGCTGGGCTCCGGAGCGGCACTCGTACTGATCGACGACGAGGTCCGGAACGACCCCACGGCTGTCACGGAAACAGCGCGCCGCCATGGAGTGCAGCGGATGTTCATGCCCAGCACCCCCTTGAGGTACCTGATCGAGACGGGTCCCGAACTGCCCGCCCTGCGCGAGCTGTTCTCGGCCGGGGAGGCGCTGCGGCTGACCGATGCCTTCCGCCGCTTCCTCGCCGCGCACCCGCGGTGTGCGCTGTACAACCAGTACGGGCCCACGGAGACCTCCATCATCGTCACCTCGCACCGTGTCGACCCCGACGGCGAGGAGCTCCCCCCGATCGGCACGCCGATACCGGGGGCCCGCATCCTGTTGCTGGACGGCGCCGGACGACACGTACCCCCGGGGGCCGTCGGTGAGATCCACGTGGGCGGCGCGCCGGTCGCGCACGGCTACCACGCGCGGCCCGCGGAGACGGCCGGGGCGTTCCTCGGCGACGCGGACTCCGTGCTGTACCGGACCGGAGACCTCGGGCGCTGGCGTACGGACGGCTCGCTCCAGTACTGCGGCCGTGTGGACGACCAGGTCAAGATCCGGGGCCACCGGGTCGAACCCGCCGAGGTCCATGGGGCGCTCAGTGCCCTCCCGGGAGTACGTGACGCGGCCGTCGTCTCCCGTCGCGACCGGCACGGCGACCTGGAACTCGTCGCCTACGTGGTTCCCGACCCGCCGGCGGACAACCTTCGCGAGCTGCGTGCCGCGCTCGCCGCGCGGCTTCCCGACCACCTGGTGCCGCGCCGTTGGGTACGCCTGGAACGACTCCCGCTGAACACCTCGGGCAAAGTGGACCGGGACCGGCTGCCCGAGCCGGGGCCCGGGCCCGACCCCGATCCCGAGCTCGACGAGGAGACCGTGAACGCGACCTCGCAGCCCGCCACCCGGCTGGAGAAGTCCCTGCACGAGCTGTGGTGCGATGAACTGGGCGCACCCCAGGTGCCGGTGACCCGGTCCTTCTTCGAACTCGGCGGCCATTCCCTGAGCGCGATGCGGCTGCTGAACCGCATGGCGGACCAGCTGGACATCGAGTTGTCCATGGCCGAGTTCTTCCTCGACCCCACCATCCGGGGTATCGCAGGACGCTGCGAACATCCCGTGCTCGCCGCCCGGGTGGTGGAGACCGTGCCGATGACCTCCAGCCTTCGCAGGCTCTGGCACCGGCACCATGAACGCGCCGACGCCGGGGTCTACAACGTCGCGCACCGCATCGACCTGCGCGGCGACCTCGATCCCCGGAGTCTGGCGGGCGCCCTGGAGGACCTGGTGGGGCGCCATCACGCGCTGCGCAGCAGGGCCGTACGGCGCGAGGGGCGGTACCTCGTCGAGGTGCTGGCCGACGTGCCCGTGGAACTGCCGGTCGATGTCCTCACCGGGTACGCGGAGGACGCGGAGGCCGTCGAGCGGTGGTGCATGGACCACGCCTCCCGCGCGTCGGCGATGGACCGCGCGCCGCTGTTCCGCTTCCGGCTGGCTCGGCTCGCGCCGGACCGCTGGGTACTGCTGACCGTGTTCCACCACGCCGTCTGCGACGGCTGGTCCATGGGCGTGATCTGGCGCGAACTGCAGGAGCTCTACAACGCCCGGTGCCACGGCGCCGCGAGCCCGCCGGCCCCGCCCGCCGTGCAGTTCACCGACTGCGCGCGTGCGGAACACGAGCTGGGCGGCGAACGCAGGGCGATGCTCGAGCGGTTCTGGCGCGCCGAGCTCGACGGTGTACCCCTGCGTCCGGCGCTGCCGTACGACCGGCCGCGACCCGAGAAGCTGTCCGGCCGGGGTGCCCTGCACACCTGGGTCATCGACGGAGCAACCCCCCGGCTGGTCGCGGACACCGCCACCCGCCTGGGCACGACGCCGTACACCGTGCTGGCCGCGGCGTTCGCCACCTGGCTGGGCGGACTGTGCGGCGGCCCCGCCGACGTGGTGCTGGCCGCGTCCAGCGCGAACCGCACGCGCCGCGAGCGGTCCGAGGTGGTCGGCCTGCTGGGCGACGCGGTCCTGCTACGGGCCCGGCTCGGTGAGGCCGTGACCTTCGCCGACCTCGTGACGCGGCTGGGGTCGACACTCTTCACCGTGCTCGACCACCAGGAGCTGCCGCTGACCGACGTGGTCGAGCTGGTCTCGCCCGAGACCGCGGAGTCACTGTTCCCCACCGTACTGTTCACCGTGGTCACCACACCGCCGCCCACCTTGGACATGCGGTCGGTATCGGCCTGCGTGCGCGCGCTCCCTACCTCGGGGGTGGCACGCAACGAGCTGTACGCCGTCCTGGTGCCCGGAGAGGACACCATCACCGTCACCTTCGAGTACTCCACGGACCTCTTCAGCAATCCGACCGTCGAGGCGTGGGGCAAGGCCTTCACCGAACTCCTGCACGAAGCCGTGCAGGACCCGCAGCGCCCGCTACGGAGCCTGCTCGGCCCCTGACGTCACGTCGGGGGAGGCAGGCCGCCGGCGGTCACCGAACCACAGCACGGGGCGCAGGACTGAACCGGTCCTGCGTCGCCGACCGAACCGCTTCCCGCCCGCGCGGCCTGGCCCGCGCGGGCGGTCGCGGTCAGACCGGCGACGCCCAGGCCGTGGTGAGCCCCTCCAGCCACACGGGCGGCAGTTCGGCGGCGTCCCACTCCTCCCGCAGCGCCGCCGGCGCCGTGACGAGTCGTTCCAGTACGGCGACGCTGGTGGGGGAGTGGACGAGGGAGAAGCGGCCGTGGATCGCGATCGTGCTGCCGGGCCCGTACTGCGCGTACAGCCGTTCCAGGCGTGCTCGGTTGGCTGAGACGAACTCCGCCAGCCGCCCCGCGTACCCGGCCCGCTGCCGGGAACTCATGGTGCCCAGGACGGCGGTGAGCACCTGCTCGGACACCTCGGGATCGAGGTCGGAAACGGTGGTGAACGAGAGGTACAGAGGCATGACTGCCACCTTCGCTCGCTCCACCTGCATCCTCCTGACGGAAGGGCGGGCCTCCGGCGAAGGGGCCGACGGATCCGAGGCCACGGCGTGCTGCAGCGCTCGTTCGGCGAGGTCCCCGAGCCGGTCTGTGACGGTCTGCGTCCCGTCGAGCCAGCCGGACTCGTACAGCTCGCCCTTCTCCCCGGGCGCGCTGCGCCCCACCGTGCTGATCTCCTTGTGCGCGAGGGCGAGGGCGCCGGCCTCGACCAGCCCGATCAACTCTTCCGCGTCGCCGGAGAAGACCCCCGCCCGGGCGAGGAGTTCCAGCAGCGTCCTCTTCGCGTTGATGACGCTGACCTCGTCCAGCTGCTGCCGTCCGTCTTCGGCGGCGTCCATGGGTCCTCCTCGTCGCATGGGCTGTACGGTGCGCGTACGCGGAACGCGCCGTTCGAGGGTTCAACGCTCGGTGGCCGGACTGCACTCCCACGTCGAGCGCGGCGCGCGGAACAGGCGGCCATGTGGCGATCGCTCCTGCTCGACCCTCGCGGGGCACAGCCTCTCACGTAGCACACGCCTCTCCCGAAACACCACCAGCGCTGCGTCCGTGCTCGGCGCTCTCTGCGCAACGTCCGTCACGGCCCCTCCCTCCAGGCGCCGTCGCCGACCTGCTTGACATTCCTCCCGGCCCTGCGGCACCCGGACGATTCGGACGTGACGCCCCGGCCACCTCCGTGCTGATCGTCAGACCGCAGCCCATGCGAAGCCCGAGACCGTCGATCCATGACGGCTACGGGCCTCTGTGGTGCAGTCAGGACCGGGACGACTGAGAACGCGCCTGAAGCGAGCTGGCCCGTGGTGGAGTACCTGGATCTGCTCGACGCCTGCCGCCGGGACCTGACGGCCTTCCCTCGAGCCGTACGACCAGGAGGAGGCCGACCGCGTGCTCGCGCTGGTGCTCCGTCCGCCAGACCGTCCAGCTCCTGGAGCCCGCCCGGTCACGGACGCAGCGATGAGTTTTCGCGGCCCGGAGAGTCTTACCACCGTTGTCGACCACACAGGAGGAAACACGTGTCTCAGCTACTGAGAGTCCAGAACTTCAACGTCTCGAGTGACGGCATCGGTGCCGGTGAGGACCAGAGCCTGGAGCGCCCGTTCGGCCACGTTGATCCCGAGAGGCTGTTCGCCTGGGCCGGTGCCACGGCGAGCTGGCCCATGCGTACCGACCCCGGGGGGAGCCGAGGCCTCGACGACTACTTCACGCGGGACTACGCGCGCAACATCGGCGCCGAGATCATGGGCCGCAACAAGTTCGGGCCCCAGCGCGGGCCCTGGCACGACCATGACTGGCGCGGCTGGTGGGGTGACGAGCCCCCGTTCCGCACCCCGGTGTTCGTCATGACCCACCACCAGCGTCCTTCGTTCACGCTCTCCGACACCACGTTCCACTTCGTCGACGGCGACCCCGCCTCGGTCCTCGATCAGGCGCGCGAGGCGGCGCAGGGCAAGGACGTCCGGCTCGGCGGCGGGGTCACCACCATCCGGCAGTTCCTGGACGCCGATCTCGTCGACACCATGCACGTGGCGGTCTCGCCGGTGCAGCTCGGGTCCGGGGTACGTCTCTGGGAGTCACCCGACGAGCTGCTCGACCGGTTCCACCTGGAGGTCGTGCCCAGCCCGAGCGGCGTGACGCACCACCTGTTCTGGCGCAAGTGACACGAACTCGCCCGCAAATGTCGCACAGCCATATGGGCAGCCGGCCTGCTTGGCTGCCGTGCGGTTCGAGGGCAACGCCCAGCCGAACAGGTCCGGGTACGGCCCGCCGCGTGCGGGCGCCGCGGGCTGGGCCGCCGGAGGAATCCGGCGGCCCAGCGGTTGGGCACAGCGACGGTTGCTCAGGAGCGGAGCCCCAAGGCGAGCGCGGGCGGCAACTCGTCACGGTGCCCGACCCCGATATACGGCGTTGGCAGGTCCGCCCAAGGTTCGAAGACTGGCCGGTGGTGGCCGCCCGCTGGCGGGGGCTGCCGCGGCCCGTGGCGCTCCAGGCGGCGGCGCTCGACGCAGGCGTGGCGGAGACGTCCGGCGACGTGTCCGAGGCGCCCGCCACCTGCTGGCGCCCGCCCCGCCCCGCGCAGCCCGGGCCACTCGACGCGCTGTTCCGGCCCGGGACGCGTGTGACCGACGGGTACCACCCCGAGATGACCGTCGTGGAGCCGCGCCGGACCGGGACCCTGCGCGTGCCGAGCGGACTGCTTGCCGTCTCCGGGCCGGACAACCTCTCCGACCAAGGGCCCGCCATCACGGTCCCTGTCCCGCCGGGGGAGTGTACTTCCTGCGTACTCAGGACGAGGCATCCGGCGGCGAGCTGGTCGCCTTCGCGACGACCGGCGACGGTACCTACCCCGTGTGGGTGGGGCGCTCGGCAGACGGGGATGTGGCCGAGGTGGTGGTGCTGGTGGAGGGGATGCCTACGGTGCTCCAGGACGGGATTGCCGACGGAGCGGAGGCGGCGCCGGCGTGAGACCGGTGTGATACCGGTGAGGATGGCGTCCCGCCGGGTGGTGTGAGGGATCAAGGCACTGGGATTCGCAGGCCGGAGGCGGGGTTCCACCGCGCGAACGGTCTGACTCGCCTCAGCAGGGCGCATCGTGGGCCGCCGCTTCCGCGGCGATCGTCAGGGATTCAAACCGGAACGCGTAACCCTTGATCCCCTACACCACGATGCGGGGCACGACCCCGGTGAGCTCGCGTACTCAACTGTCACCAGCTTTCCTAGGGGTCCAGCCTGGTGGTGACCGCCAGTGGTCTCCAGAGGGGACACGTCGTGCGGCGTCGCAAGCTCGCTGATGGCCATGCTCAAGGCTCGCCGCAACGGCGCTGATCCAGCCGAACCAAAGGGCTCAGGCGGCGGGCGGGCCACGGGCTTCGATGAAGAGCGGTCAGAGCGGTACAAGAAACGGAAAACCGCCGACCGGGTCATCAGAAGCTCAAGCACGCGCAAGCGGTTGCCACGTGCCGCGACAAAGCGCGTCTATGCCGTGACGGTCAGGCCTGCATGTGCCGGCACGCGCCAAAGTGCGGGCCGGCTTTGCTAGCTCCATGGCCATGCCCATCGCGGGGTCAAGACGACGGCACATGTGAGGAAGCCGATTTCCTTCTGTGGCCATGGCTTGCACGAATGCGCCATAGCTGGACGCGGCCCGTGGACCCTTCCGATCAGCCCGGCTCACACTGGTCCCTCCCCGTGCCAGGGGGCCAACCGAAAAATGGAGGAGCGACATGCGTACGAGGAAAGACCGTCGATTGATGCGCCTCGCCGTGGCCATTGCAAGCAGTACCGTCCTGCTTGCCGGCACGACGTTCGGAGCCCACACGGCAACCGCACTCGACCAGCCTGGGTTTGACGCGCAAGCCCATAAGGCTGGGCTCAGCAGTGCCCAGGCGGAAGTGTTACAGGCACGGGTGGACGCCGAGCTGGATCGCTTCGGCGGCACCCAGACGGCAGCAAACGAGATCCGCCTGCCGGATGGCAGCGAGCTGCTCCTGCCACTGCCGGGCGAGGCTCACGCACGCGACCTCGACGCTCCTGCGCAGGTGCGGGACCAGCGGGCTCCTTCCTCCTGTGGCTCGTACACCTTCTGCGCGTACTCCGGCACCAACTTCACCGGAACGGTCAAGCGGCAGCGACTGTGCAGCGAGCCCATCTCGATCGTCTGGAACGGTCCGGGTTCCTGGAGCAACAATCAGTCCAGTGGTACCAGGGCGCGCATGTACAACGGCTCTGGCCGACTGATCTACACGACGCCGGGCGCCTACTCGGAAGACCGCAACGGCGACTGGACACCGGTCGCCAAGGTCGACGCCTGCTGAACCTCGGGGGCGGGACTGCCGGAGAGCGCGGCCCTGCCGGCAGTTCCGCCGCTGGTCGCAGCCTGGTGCACAGACCTGCCCCTGCCGGTGGCGAAGCTGCAGCAGACGCGCATCGCCACCTTCTCAGTGCGGGGGCCTTCCTGCGCTTACGACACGGTGGGACTTCCTCCGGTGGTGGATTTCGGAAAGCGGATTCCTTGCGGGCAGCGGCTGCGACAGCAACCGCTGCGGCAGTGTCCGTCACGCATGATGGTGCCGCGTACGGCGTCGTGGGCGGCGAGGCCCAAGCGAGCGCCCCGCACGGAGCGCGGCCTGGCAAAGGCACGCGTTTCCTTATCGCCGCGGGGGCAACAGGCCGCTACGCAGACGGCATGAGTGGGAGTGCCGCAACAGTCGTAGCCGGTATCCAGCAGCGCCTGAACCTTGGCTTCGCTGGCAGGGGCACCGCGTTCACCAACGCTGCGTCGGTCAGCGCCACAGGCAGGGCGGCGACGATGTGATCGTGCCGGGCGCGACAGGCCGCAACAAGCCTTCGGCGGGGGCAGCCGCGTACACCTACGCCGCAGTCACCACGGCCTCGACGCCTGCGTCGTGCGCGTGGGCGTGGTTCGCGACGTCGGCGGCCGTCATCCGTCCGACTCCCGGCGCGAGCTCGCCCGCGGCACACGCCAGCTCGGGGGAGGTTCCGGTCTGGATCGGTGCGCCGGTAGCCGTGGCCGACCTGGGCATTGAGGACCCAGGTCCGCTCGCCGATCCCGCCACCGAGCACCGCGCTGCTGATCAACCGCCAGCTCAGGCCCACCCGCCACAGCAGGGCGTCAAGCCACTCGCCCCCCTCCGGTGTCTGTTCTCGGTCGCTCGCCCCTCGGACAGGCCACAATGGCCGGTGACCGCCGTAAGCGTCCCGTTCCACAGGTCGTCCGGTGAGTAAACCGGCTCCGCGGCGAAGAGTTCATTGCATGAGCGTGGACTCCACCGTCCGTGCCCACCAGCGCGCCGCCGACGCCCGCAAAAAGGGGGCCCAGCGGGAGAACCGGACGACCACGCCCTCGGGCGCTCCCGTGGCGGACTGACGACCAAAGTCCACCTGGCAGCCGACGGCCGGTGCCGTCCGCTGGGTACGAACCTGACGGTAGCCCCGGTCACCTCTGCCAGGGGAGCGCCTCAACCGATGCGATGTCACCCGCCGCCAGAAGGTTGAAGAGCCGGAGAATCTCCTCGCGGGCGACATCGCGCATCTCCCCCGGAGCCACCGAGTCGTCATCCGGGTTCTCCCCCGCCCATGACGTCGTACATGAAGTAGCTCATGGATCAATTACCTCATGCAGTGATCCAGAGGACACTGCCTAGTCGTCGGCGCCGTCGGGGAGGCCATCGTCCAGGACGATGCGAATGGTCTCGCCCCGGCCGGTGACGTTGGCGAGCTCGGCCGCGATGCGGTTGTAGGCGGTCGTCGCCAGCGCCCAGTTGGCGTCCAGTGGGGTGGCGGTGGAACGGGTGCTCCATAGCTTGATCAGCAGGGCGATGAGGGAGCGTCCGGACAGGACAGTCTGGACGCGCCCCTCCTTGATGTCCTCCACAGCGGGCGGGGTGCGGAAGTGGTCATGGTCGACGGCCAGGGCGGCGAGCCACTCCCAGGTGTCGCGATGCGCGACGAGCTCGGCGGAGGCGACACCGGCGGCCTTCAGTAGCAGGACGCCGTGGGCGACTTGCGGGTCCTCCAACCCACCTCCGGATGTCTGTGGCGCGGTGGGCGAGGCCTGTGCAGTGGCCTGTGTGCCGTGGTAGGCGGCTTCGATCGCGCGCTTGAGGGCGAGGTCCTGGTCGTCGTCCACGGCCTCGGGCTGCCGCTGCTGATCAGTGTTCTCCATGGTCTCCCCCTGTTGGTCCGTGCCGGCCTCGGTGTGGTGGTGTAGTGCGGTGACGGTGGGGCGTGGCTCAGGCCTGTGGCCGGTCGTGGTCCAGGAAGCGCCGGGCGGCTGGTGAGGGGAGGCTTCCGGGCTGACGTCATGGCTCGGGTCGGCGTACTGGGGCAGGACGAGGGCGCGCAGGGTGTCGGCGAGGTCGAGCAGATGTCGGAGCTCGGCCCGGGTCTCGTTCAGGTCCTTGATCATCCGGTCCTGGCGCCGGCGTACTTCCCGGTTCTCGTCGCGCAGTTCGGTGCTTCCTGTTTGGACGGCTTCCTGGATTCCTCGGCCGCATTGGGTGATTTCCCGGTGCAGTGCAGTCAGCCCTATTGCCGGGTCGTCGAGACGCTCCAGCTGTTGGCGGGTCTCCTTGAGTTCTGTCATCGCGGCACCGAACGCCTGTTTCCACCATACGTGACCACCTGATTACTCTGAGCTGATGACCGCTCGTATCTCCCCACAGGAACGTCGTATGATGCGACGATTTCCAGCCCTTCGCTGGCCGAGAGTGCCGTGCCGAGGGCCTTGAGGATCACGCCACACCTTCGGCCCTGCCTGGGACGGAATGGAGCAGAAGGGGCTGGTGTCGATCCCAAGGCCGACGTCCGCAGCCATGGCGTCAGCCGGACAGGCCTCGTGAGCGAGGCTGGACACTGCCCGACGGGGTGGACGACTGGATCCTCGGGCCTGCCGTCCCCCGCCTCCGGAACAGTCGTATCGCGGCGACGTCGAGTGCGTCGATCGCGATCTCCAGGACATGGACGACCGATCGTGGTGCCTCGGTATCGACGTCGGGGCCTTCGCCCCAGGTCGCCGAAGCCGCACGGCAAGGCATGCACCCTCGGGCACTAAACCACCCTTGATGCCCCTGCGCCGGTGATCTGGTCCCGCGACTGTGGCCGGCCCGGAAGCACGCCTGGAACACGGGTGAAGACAGCTGGCTGCCACCGACCCGATGCGATGTGTTGAAACCGCCCCCGCCCACATGGCGGGGGTCCGGTCGGCGTGGCCGGTGTTGCATGGCTCGTAGGGGAAGGGCGACCGAAGGTCTGCATCAGCCTGGGGGCGGGCCTGCACCCACGCTGTGGGCACACGTTGGAGCCGGATCCCGGTAGGTCTCCGGCTCCGTGCACGTCAGCAACGCCCGGACTCAGGCGCCGTCGTCCTGAAGGAGACGCAGCCGTGTTCGGGACTCCTCCCGTCCACAAGTGCCCGCCCGGATGTCTTCGGCCCGGTCCATCCGAGACCACCCGGAGCCCTGCTCCGCGTTCACCTGTTCACGTACGTCCCTGAGGCCGAAGCACGCAAAGAGCTTCTCCTCGTCTGCCACGGACAACACCTCCCGCCCCTGGACGTCCACCCTCGCTGCCGCCTCAATGGCAGCCATGGAGAACGGGACCTGTACACGGTCGCCGTCGTGCACGGCCTCCCTCAAAGGTACGAAGACGTCACCCGGCCCCGACGAGTCGCTGCGCACCCGCGCCCACTCTGCCCTGCCCGTGGTGTCGTCCAGCAGGACATGGACCACATCCCCGACCTTCACCCCATCCACGGCGTGGACCGGCTGTCGGGCCAGACCCGTGAGCTGCTCCTGGGAAATCACCGTTGCTCCTCAACCGCCCTGCCGCGACCTGTCCCGGCCCTCCTTGCCCAGACCCGCCCCTGCAAACGTGCCGAGGGGACGCGCGCCGAGCATGGACAAAGAAGAGGTCGTGCTGTCCGCTCCCGCGGGGTAAAGCTCTGGAGCCACGGGACCCACGTCCATCAGCTCACGCTTTTCCCACCGCACCCACCTCGGTAGCCGACTCACTCCGTGTGCATGCAGTAAGCGCTACCATGCGACGCATGGGTGTCTTATCGCGCCATACGATGCTCCAGCGGCCACTGTTGTCTGTGGGTATATCCCTCGCTCTCGTGGCAGGGACCGCGTCCTGTACAGGTGGCGACCCAGATGCGCCAGATACGAACTCCTCCACTGCACATACCGATCGGGGCATTCTCGGCGAGCGACTTGCCGGGGAATCACTGCGGCTGGGTGACAAAGACCCGCGCCGGTCCGTAGCCCTGGCGTTGGAGGCCGCTGGGCTGGCGCAAAGTCCCAAGGTCACCGTGGCCCTGAACAGACTGCGTAGTCCGCACCCCTTCACACGTCTCACCCTTGGACCCGCCGCGGTGAGCGCCCTGGACTACAGCGACGACGGGCGCTTCCTCATCGGCGGTGATACCGAGGGGCGGGTGCGGGTCTGGGACACCTACACCGGCGGTGCGAGGCTTTCGGCACGGGCCGGGGGCGCGGTCACCGAGGTCGCGTTGAGCCATGGCGGCAGGTATGCAGCGGCCCGGAGCAGCCAGGGCGGAGTTCAGGTGTGGGATCTGCGGCGGGGGCGGGTCGTGCGGACGTTTGCCGACGCCCCGGAACGAGCTGTCGGCCTCATCTTCATCAATGACTTGAAGGCTCTGGCCTTCGGCGGACCTGACGGCACAGTCCAGGTCTGGGGTGTGGAGCCGTGGAGTCACCGGACAACTGTGCATCCGGCCGGAGGAAGCGCAGCCATCACCTCGTTCTTAGGCCAGGAGACTTCGGTGTTCGCCACCGTCTCCCCGCAAGGCACCATCGATGTCTGGGACCTCGCTGACGGACGACGCCTCGCCACCACCCGTGTCCCCACACACCGCGCACGTACCACCGGTCCATATCACCTGAAGTCCGGACCCGATGATCCATCTGTGGTCTCCACCGGGCATGAAACGTGGACGATGTGGTTGCGGTCACTGATTCACGACGGGGGAATGGGCCAGGAGCCCAGGCTTGTGGCGCGAAGTGCCTTCCCTGCCTCAATCGTGCACGGCACGATCGTCGCTCCCGACCCGGCACGCAAAAGGGCCAAGCTGTGGCGCGTCACCGGGGCCGATCAGGCAGGCGACGCGGAAATCAACTATCTGTACTCAGCGTCGGTCAGCTCTCAAAACCATCGAGTTGCCGCGCTAGTTGTACCGCGCCAACCGAACAGCACCCTGCCAGGTGTCGGTGCACCACCCACACCGCTGCCGGCCGCCGTTGGGCTTTCCGATGGATCCGTCACCCTGTGGGACCTGTCGAAAAGCCCGCACCTGTCCCCAGGCACGAAAGCAGTCAGGGACGCGCTTCTCCAGCTGTGCTCGGCAACGCCGTTGATCCTTACCCGACAGGAGTGGAAGGAACTCATCCCTGAGCTGCCCTACGCACCCACCTGTATCGAGGTGATGAAAGAGCGCGGGGGAGACCTCAATTGAGCAACCCTGAATACGAGCCAGAGTCAGAGCCTGCAGAGCGCACCCTTTTTCAGCGGATCTTCCGTCGCCTCGGGAGTTGGTGGGCCCGGACCCGCCCCTGGAGAACGCGGCTCCGCCAGGACGGTCCCAGCAGCAAACGCGTGCAAGCCTGGGTGGCCGTCGCCGGCCTGCTCTCCGGACTGGTCTTCGGGGTGTGCAGCCTCCTGCAGGCGAACAGCGACGCGGAGGAAAAGGACAAGTTCAGCGTGCTACGACTCTCGGCAGAGAGCTCGCGCTCGATCGAGGTACAAAAACGCGACGAGAATACGGGCAGGCGCTACACCTCGAAGGAACACGCCACGGTCCTGCACCTGTACTTGAGCAACAACACGGACGACCTCAAGGTCTTCCAGAAGATCAAGGTCGTGACCAAGCTCTACATCGAGGTCACCGACTGCATCCGGGGCACTGGCGGACCGGTCCGCATCACCGACGGATACGACGTTTCCCTCCCCGGCCCGGGCGGGAACACCGTTGAACCCATCCTCTACCAACTGCCTCCCCGAGCGGCGGAGGGGATGGAGATCACGCTCGGGTCGCGTATGGAGGAGGAAGGCGTCTACGAACTCGAAGTGTTTCTGCACAATGGATCCGAATACCAAAGCGTGGGCACAGTAGCAGTGCCATCACCCCCGGACGTGAAGGACCTCTATCCGCTCGACCCGGATGTCCTGCCCATCAGTGAACGCCCGGATCCCGCCTGCGTACAGGAGCTGGATCAGAGACTTACGAACCTCCTCAGCCGAGGCGTCCCCGTGGCCAAAAGTGTGCGAACGCTGCAGAAAGGCGTGCACTCGACTGCTGAGGAGCTGGAAGGCGATGGCCAGGCGCTTCCCTAGCCCACCCGGCCCAGGGCCGGGCTTTCCTGAGCACCGAGGGTGTGGAAACGGGGAAGTGCCGGGTTTCGCCCGAGGAACGCGAATCACGGCCCGGATGCTGCGCATGCGCAGGTGCTGGCGGATTGCGCGGGAGGAGTACGCCTTGTCAACCAAGACCATGTACGGCCCGGGGCGAGGCCGTCCACGCCGTCGTGAACGCGCAAGTCGGCTATAAAGGCACCGGAGACCGGTGTCTCACCAGCCGGTCCGGTGGCCAGAACGAAGGCCAAGGGCCGACAGCGGGCATGGAGTGAGCACTGCTCCGACTGTGCTGTTGGTGGCCCACGTCCGCAGCCGGTCGTAGAGGCCTCGCCAGTTGCCGTACCTCTCCGGCAGATGGACCCACCGCGATCCGGTCTGGAACCTCCAGGCGATCGCGCCCAGCACCTCTCGGTGATCTCTCCACCGGCAACCCCGCCTCGGTGGCCGATCGGGGCGTAACGGCTCGATCCGCGGCCGCTGGGCGTCAGCCGACGGCACATACGGACCAACGATCGGAGAACCCGGTCGGGACGGTGCTGCTCGTCAGGTCGTCCGCCCTGTGCGGAGTCGCCGCACGTCCCGCACGAGCGCGTAGCAGGCGCCGAGGAAGATCACAGTTCCAGCTGCGATCCAGAGAGCCGAAGCCCCGGCGCGGTACTCACGAATGGCCCCGACGACCAGCAACACGCTGGCAAGGACACTGAAGCCGGAGATCAGAAGGCTGATGCGGTTGGTCACATGGACATCATCAACGACAACCTCGGCCAGCGGGAGTGATCGAGACGAAACGGCCCAGCCCGCACGCTCCATTCCGGCACGGGCTGAAGGAAACCTGTACGAACTGCGGTCTGGGCACCAGCTCGGACCGGGCGATTGGGCCATGGCGCAGCCGAGCCATCGTGCGTGTGGCCGCCCGGGGGCTTGGCTGAACAAGCCCGGCATCGGCATCTATGAGCCCTTCCCTCCGGGTCACCCACTTCTGAGCCAGCAGAACCTGGCGATCGAGCGGCGACACCGCCGCCGGCAACGTAGCTGACGTGCGCTCGGTCCAGGCCTACCGCCTACCGGCAGTCGTGGCGGCATGTGCAGCACACTGCTGCCGTGAGTGCGCCTGTTGTACGGGGGAATCTGCGACTGGAGCGGCAGCAGAGGACGCTTGTGCGACGGCATCCGGGCGCTGGGCCTCGTGCACGGCGGAATCCTGATGGGCAACCGCCTCCCCTGCCGCCTGATCCATCGGGCAGACTCTGGCTATGGACGTGAGTAGTGAAAAGCAGCCTCAGGACTCTCCTGGCCCCGGACAGGACGCCGACAGCCGAGCCTGCGTGCAGTACGCGGTTGGTGATGCGTGGGTCGTTGTCGCCCAGGGAGAAGTGGACATGACCACGATCGCTCCGCTCGCCGACGCCCTGAACCAGGCCGCCGCCTCTCACCCGACCGTGGTCCTGGACGCCTCCAGCCTGACCTTCGCCGACTCGACGTTCCTCAACTTGCTCCTGCACGTCCATAAGGCGACGTGTTTGCGGATCGCGGCCCCTACGCACCAGCTCATGCGGCTGTTCCAGCTCACGGCGGTGGACACCGTTCTCGACGTCCGAGCCACCTTGGCGGCGGCGACTCGTCCCTGACCGGTCCTCCAGCAGCCTCTTGTGAAAGGGATGCGCTGTGCCATGAGCCAGACCCGAACACTGGACGGGATCGGAAACAGTGATCGCAACCGCTTCGACGGCGGTCCGGCGAGGGGTCGATGTGTCCGGGACGAGGAGCGGGCGTCAAGAGTTTGCCGGTTGAGGGCATGTCGTGAGGGATGCAGGGCAACAGACTCTTAACCCGCTCGGTGGGCCGTCCCCCAGCCCCCACGCCGAGCGCTTGCCGGCCCCGCCAGCCCCCTCCCCCCCCCCGGGGGTGGCGGGGCCGCCCCAACGCCCTGGTGATGCTCGAAGGCATCAGGATCCAGCACTTGCCGGCCTCGGTCACCGGCACTCTCACTGACGGGGGGCGAAACACGGTACGGCTGGGCTGGCCGCCACGCCTGTGGAGACCTCACGTCCCCGGAAGGGGGCGTAGTCCGACGCAAGATCAGAGGTAGACCACCTTCACCGTCCGAAAGCCCAGCGAGCGCAGCAGGCCCTCGAGCATGGAGGTCGTGTTCTTCTCCGCCCGCGCGATCAGACCGCTCTCCTTGGCCGCCTCGGCGATCCGCTGGGAGGCGAGGCGGTTCACGGCGCGTTCGTCGGCCGGGTTGTCGGAGAACAGGTCGCCGAGGCGGTCCAGAAGTCCACGCTGTTTCGACACGGCGTACGATCGCTCGGGGTCCAGAGCCGGCGCGCCGAGCCTGGCGTGGGGCAGGCGCAGTGTGACGGCGGTACGCTCCTCGTTCACCGTGACGCTCTGAGGGCCGGTTCGGCCCAGGTCTACGTAGGCGCCTACGGTGCCGGCGCCGACGTACAGTGTTCGGGTGCCCCGAAGGGCGTCCGGCAGGTACTTCGCATCCTTCTCCAGGTCGACGACGATCTGGAAGGTACCTACCGCACCCTCGTAGCGGCTCATGTCCTGGATGGACTTCAGCAGGGCGGGCCCCGAACGGTCCTTCGTCTCTTGACCGAAGAGTTCGTCGAGGCCCGATATCAGGCTGAACCGACCTGCCAGAACGAACAGGAGCATGAGCGAGAGCAGTACCGCCGTGACAGCGATCAACCATCCCGGCGGACGGCGGGTGGTGGGCGAGCGCCGGGGAGTTTCGTCAAGGGTCTCCACATGCCACTGTTGCCCGGGCTGCACGTGAACACTCCCGCTGGGTCCGGCCAGGCCCCGCAAGGCAGCCCCGTCCGGCCCCTGCCGCCTCATACCGAGCACACATCACCGTCGCCACCACCACGTCTGACCGGCGGGAACCGGGGTATCCGCCGGATCGGAAAGGCACCCGCGATTTTCGAAGGAGTCACCATGCACACCACCGCCGAGGCCACGGATGTCGTCGAGCTCATCCTGCGGGACCACCGCAGGATGGAGGAGCTGTTCCGGGCGCTGCGCAACGTCCAGGCCGACCGGGCGGGCGCGCTACAGGAATTCGCAGCCCTCCTCGTGGCCCATGCCACGGCGGAAGAGAGCGAGGTCTACCCCGCGATGAGGCGTGACAGGAACGTGGACAACGAGGACGTCGAGCACAGCGTGCACGAACACACAGAAGGCCACGAGGCGCTCCTCGCCCTGCTCGAAGTGCAGGACACCACCTCGAAGGAGTGGGACGAGAAGCTCGAAGAGCTGGTCACAGCGGTCAACCACCACGCCGACGAGGAAGAACGGACACTGCTCAACGACGCACGGGAGAGCATCACCCTCGAACGCCGCGCCGAGCTCGGCATGGCGTTCGAGGCGGCCCGGGCCAAGCAACTGGCCGCCGACTGCGGCAACCTGGAAAACCTGCGCCGACTGGTGGACGCGCGCTGACCGGCCCATCTACTGCGTTGTGCCGCCTGGTGTGGCCGTGACCTCTGGCCTTGGACGGCGGATGCATGTTCCTGGGAGACGAGGGCATCTGAACGGTACCCCGTTGCATACCGCTCCCGGGCGTGGAGCCGGTGAGACAGGAGGTGCCTCCCGTGACAGGTACAAAGGTTCTCGAGCGGTTCCCCGCCGGGGGGCCGCGCGGAAGCTGGCCCGCCGAGGAATTCGCGGCACGCCGCCGCGAGGAAGGAGAGCCCGTTCAGGTCGTCATGGACCTGCGGCTGGATGCCTTCCTGGTGGTGGTCGTGGAAACGGGCGGCACGGAAACCGCAGCCTAGGTGCGGCCGCTGTCGACCTGGCTGGCGGGAACATCGCACGATCGAGACGCTCACTTCTCCCGCCCCCTCGCCAGGCCCGTGGCGGGCAGCCTTCCGATCCGGTACGGCGCGGCCATCTGCAGCCCGGCGGGGACAACGGTCCGCAAGCCTCCGACTCGGATCGCGATCCATGTCCGTAGCAGGCGCGTCAGGTGGACGGCGCTCCACCGGTGTGGCGACCGCGATGGCCAGGGCAGCGCCGGTGGGGTGCGCGGTGTCCCTGGAAACACGGTCTCCTGGCCGGTGAAGACCCGGGAGAGGCCACATCAAGGGCTGCAGGTATGGACCCTTTCGCCGACCCGGTGTTGTCGCGTCGATGGACCTACCCCTGATGGCCATGTCAGTGGGCCAACGGCATCTGTACATCTCTGTACATCACTGAAGCGCTGAAGATGCCGCGAAAGGTCCGGTCAGTTGGCTCCGGGCCGCTCGGTGTAGCGCTGCCACCAGTGGCGCCGCCTGGGATGGACAGCACGGCCCAGCCTGCGGCCCAGGAGCAGATAGCCCAGGAACGCTCCAGCACTGTTGAGGATCACATCGTCGACGTCGAAGGCTCGTCCCGTCACGAGCGCGCCCTGCACCAATTCGACAAGTATCATCACCGCCGCCGTGACCGCTGTCACACGCAGCAGCCCCCGAGCACGTGGTGCCAGTACCGGCAGCAGCAGCCCAAACGGCACGCCCAGAAGGATGTTGCCACCAAGCTGCTCGACCGTTTCACGGAACGCGGGCTGCGCCAAATAGGCACGGATGGAGTCCCCCGGGCGTAGATTGCTGTGCGCCAACGGCTCAGAGGCCATCGAGGGTTCCAACGTCAGCCGGGCCAGCAGCACTGCGAAAGCCACCATTCCCGCGAAGGCCACAAGCATGGCGACTACGCGGCCACGGCGCGAAAGAGGGGGTGTCCCCGGAGCCATCGCGCCTCCTGGACCCTTCACGGCCCTGCCACGCAGGGGTGTACCTGCCATGACGAGCTCCCCGTCAGGATTGGTCTGCTGGAGCGTCCCGTCACCCCCCTGAGAGGTCGGCACACCCCGGACCCTCCTCATACAGGTTCCGTCCGGCCGAACAGCCCGGCGTGCCCCGGCGGCAACTGCGTAAGAATGCGACGCAGTAGGGCATCGTCAGCCGCATCCGCGACAGTGGCCAGTACGGCCGTGACGGCCCGGCGGGCGTACAGCGATCCGCCCTGATCACACTCGTCCACCGCTGCGACGAAGGCATCCGGTGTCAGCGGTTCACTGGCCGGCGGCACACCGATGAGTAGCGGAGCGCACTCCGGTGGCAGCAGACGAGCGAGGTCGGTCCGGTCGTTGCCCACGAGATGTGCCCCCAGCACCTCAAGCACTCGCTGCAAAGCCCCAGCTGCCTCCTGCCGGACGGCGTAACCTCCGCGTTCCTGGACCCGGTCAAGCACCGCGTCCAAAGACCTGTCCATGAGCCGCTCCCTGGGTGTGAGCTCGTTGAGGGCCGCGTAGGTCTTTGTTTGCGTACGCAGCCGGTGAACGACCTGCTACCCGGAATAGCTGTCCGAAACCAAATGATTACTCAAAGGGATGTATGGGGGCCTGTCCGTTCCCGGTCCGCCCGATAAAAGGACGACGCCTGACCTGAGCGGGTGCTGTCAGCCGGCGCCCCGTGGACACGGCTCTTTTCCCGGGGGGTGTTCATCGCCGGCATCATCACCGTCCCTCTGCCAAGGGCGCCCGCACGTCCGCGAATGACCAGGCGGGCCAGTCAGCTCGAGGCGTGTTCGAGGCCAGCGGCCGCCACCGGTTGGAAGCGAAGACCGGAGATCAGGCGTTCCACCATTCGTCGGTGCCACAGCCGACTTCGTAGTGCCACCACGCTTCCTCCTGCCCCCGGACAAGAAGTGCCTTGATCCCGGCAAAGTCAGCTCCGGCCGGTGCGGTGAAGGCCACCATGGGGAAGTCCTCGCTGAAGACCTCGCCGCCCAGCCCGAACGCCGAAAGCCGGCGATGCACTGCCTGAGGGCTGCGCCCCAAGGGGCCGGTCGGGATGGGCACAACACGGATCGTGCAGTTGCCGGAGGGACTGATCATCCCGACCGCCCAATGGAGCCCGTCGGCGTCGGTCTGGTACCGCACTACGTCGCCCTCGGCCACCCCGTCCTGAAGGAAGGGGACGTTCTGCACGCTGGCAGTGCCATCACTGAGCTTTCTCGCCCACAGGCCCTCGGTGTCCTGCGGGAACCACCCCTCGCGAGGGACGAAGCGGAACCAGACCTTGATCGTTTCGACCATGTTCTCCATGGCGGCCATCATGCGCCGATCGTCGATGACATATCGCATCGGGTCGGGAACAAGCTAAGACATGAACCAGGCCGTCCCATTGAGGGGCCGAGATGTGCCGTGTCGCCCAACTTCGTCTCGTGGACCAGGGTGTTGCTGGCCTGGCCGCCGGGAACAGCTCGTACGTGGAAGGTGAGCGTGGAGGCCGACCGCGGCGTGCTGGCTCCACTCCGGCGAGTCGGTCATCCTCGCCGGCCCGGTCGGAGTCGGAAAGGCCCACATCGCCCAGATCCCTCGGCCACCTCGCCGTCCGCCAGGGCGCCCGCGTCCGTTTTGCCAAGACCAGCCGTATCCTCGCGGATCTCGTCGACGGCCACGCGGACCGCATCTGGGACAAGCGGGTCCGTGAACTGGTACGGCCCGATGTGCTCATCCTCGGCGACGTCACCATGCGCCAGCTCGGAGCGTCCCAGACTGACGATCTCTACGAGCTGGTCAGCGAGCGGCAGGGCAGGTGAAAGGCTCGGCCAGCTCCACCGCTGCCAGACCCGAAGCCCAGTCGTCGAAGTCCGCCGGCGAGTGGATGCTTCGGCCCTCAGGCTCCGGCCGGACCAGGGCCCACAGATCAGGCGGTCCCCCATACCGATAGCTCCACCCCGGCAAGTTCACGGGGCCGACCTGACCCCCGCCCGCGGCCAGAGCCTGGGGTCCATTACGTGAACTTAACCCGGGGAAATAGCGCGAACGTCCCTACGCCTTGGAGAGCTTCCGCGCGGTCTCGGGCGCGAGGCTGCGCGGGTCCGTGACCTCCCTGAGGTCGGTGTCTGCTTTTGCCGACGCCATCGGCACTGCCATTGCCGCACCTCTTCTGATCAGCCGGACGGCGGTTCCGGCCCCCGCCCGGCCGATGGGTGCACCCAGCACCGAGTGTGAGGCCTACAGCGCAATGCCCGCCGCAGCACCCGACGCCACGCCGGTCAGCCCCATGCCAGGCCCTTACGCCGGTTCCCGCGGTGCCCCGCCGGTTGTTCAGCAGCGGCCGGACAGTCGACAAAGGCGGTGACGGTCTTGCCGCCATGCGGGTGCGGCCTCACGGTCAGCGAACGCGACAGCTGCTTCACCAGCGGCAGACCGAAGCCGCCATTGCCGTGCTTGTAGTCCGGCCGACGCATCCTCGGGAGCGCCGTACTGCTGTCCGTCACGGCCACCTCGATACTGTCCCCGCGGGGGGTGAGGCGCAGGGTGGACGAACCACCCGCGTGGCGCACGGCGTTGGTCACCAGTTCGGAAACGATGATGTTCACCGCATCGGCGGTCTCGTCCGTGACGCGCGGCGCTACGGTCCGCAGAAAGTCACGGGCGGTCTGCCGTGCCCTTGGCAGCACTCCGAGGTCCCCTCCAGAGAGGTCACCAGGGAGGCGGCAGTAGTGGTGGTGATCGTGTCCAGGTGGCTCATCGTCTCACCCTTTCCTCGCCCTACGTGGTACAGCCGGAGGGAGCTTTTCCGACGTTGAGCTGACCAATATCAACTTTGCCGCGCCCTGATGTGTTAAACCATGCTGTCGTCACAATGGGCAATCAACGGCCCTGGCAAGCGGAAAAGCCGCGCAGCGGCTTCCGCCGACGCGCACGAATCCCGAACCTCGAACCCGAAGAATGCTGCCGGCACCAGCGTCCCGGCCGTCTGCGCCGCATGGCGACACACGTCCGCCAAGCTGCCCCTTCACCACGCTCCACGCCGTACACAGACAACCGTGGCATCACGCCTGCGCGTCAATACCGGTCACCGCCGCAGGGCCTGTGGGCGCCTCATTTTCCGTGTAACCAGCCTCCCGCAAAGCGGCAGCTGCTGTCCGCCTGGCGACCTCCTCCGCGCTGCGGCTGTCATCGGCCTCCACCTCCAGACGGACACTGAACGTGCCGTTGTCATTGACCGTGAGGACATCCAAGTCCTCCGCCCGTCCCAGCGACGTCTGCCGTGGATCGACGGGGCGCAGGTGCTGCACGAGAACAGACCGCGCGTTATCGGTCAACTCACGCAGGAACGTGCCCGGAATCGTGATGACATAGGTAGTCACGTACTCTCCTCACCTCAACATAAGCGGCTGACAGACCTGCGACATGCCTTGCACATATATGGCCTGCCCCGTCTGCGAGCCAGTGAACAGGCTCACCAATCACCGCACTCCATGCCACCCGTTCGGGGCAGTGGCCACCACCGAACGAACCCCAGTACGGCGGCCATGCCTGCGTCGCTGCCCACTCCACGCGTATGGGCGACGAGAGACGGGGTAACAGCCACACCACTCAGACCACTCGTGCGTGAAGGAGCCCCCGGCGTGCTCATGGCCCACCCCGCAGTCCTCAACGACCTCGTCGAACAGTACGAGGCCCTGCAGACCTTGCACGCCGAAGCGGGCACTCCCGAGGCACGCAAGCGTAGGGACGACATCGCTTACACCCTGTGCGTTTCCACCGGAACACGCGACATCGCGGCCGCCCTCGGTGCGGCCCGCAGCCGGCTCCTCGAGCCGAGCCCGCAGCGAGCCTCCCTGCACAACTGAGAGGAACAGCACCCGTGAGGGAATGGCGGCTGGCCGAGACATTCCGCAGCACGTCGGGCGACATCCGCTGGGGCAGCCTCGGACAACCGGGCCAGGATCCGGTCGTGCTCCTCCACGGCACACCCTTCTCCTCGTACGTCTGGCGCGCTGTCGCCCGCGCACTCGCCCGCCACTACCAGGTCTTTGTGTGGGACATGCCCGGTTACGGGGCATCGCAGAAGTTCGCCGGGCAGGATGTCTCCCTCGCCGCCCAGAGCAGGGTCTTCACCGAGCTCCTGGCGCACTGGGACCTTGAAGAACCGTTGGTGGTCGCCCACGACTTCGGCGGTGCCGTCTCCTTGCGGGCGCATCTGCTGCACGGAGCTCGCTACCGCGCGCTCGCTCTGGTCGACCCGGTCGCGTTGGCCCCGTGGGGGTCCCCGTTCTTCCGGCTCGTCGGCGAGCATTCCGAAGTGTTCGAACAACTGCCGCCCGCACTGCACCACGCCTTGGTGCGGGAGTACGTAAGCTCGGCCAGCAGCCCCGGCCTGCACTCCGCCGTCCTCGACCGGCTCATCCAGCCCTGGCTCGGCGACGTCGGCCAAGCGGCCTTCTACCGGCAGATCGCCCAGGCCGACCAGCGCTACACCGACGAAGTCCAAGACCGGTACGGCGAGATCGACTTCCCGACGCTGGTGTGCTGGGGCGAGGACGACACCTGGATCCCCGTGGCGAAAGGACGGGAGCTCGCCGCCCGAATCCCAGGCGCGCGACTTGAGCCAATCGCCGGTGCGGGCCACCTCGTCCAAGAAGACGCACCCGCCGAACTCACTGCCGCGCTCATCGCCTTCCTCCCACAACCTCTGACCCCCGCACAGCCCGGTGAACCTCCCCGCTCACAGCACTAGGGTCGGTGGCGGTGACGCACAGAGGTCGTGCGAGGCCTGAGGGACGGCGAGGGCGGCCGAGTCGCGGAGGTGGCCGCGCCAGAGTGGACGGCCACCCCCGCTGGGAGACCTTGCCCCACGGGGCATCCAGCGAGTTGTAGGTCCGCGCCAGCCGCAGCTGACGGCCCACACCCGCGATGCCGAAGCCGGTGGCGGCCAGCATCAGGTTGCCATTGGAGAGGCTCACCCGTGCGGCCAGGGCATCGTCCAGCCGCGTGTCGGACAACTCGTGTCACGGCACCAGGTCCAGGCCGTCGGGCACATAGGTGGCCTCAGCGGCGGCGGCGCAGCTTCCGGCTGTGAGGACGGCGCCTTGGTCACTCCTGCCGGAGGAGCCGGTGGCACCGCCGGCTTGCCCGGCGCCGGCCGGGGAGTCGTGCGCCACGGGGCCCAGCCGCGGTCGCGCGCGCTCGGCGCGGGCGCGTCGAACCCAGGACGGTCGGGGAGCCAGAGGGTCGTCTCTGTTCGGCAAGTACGTACACACGCGGCGCGACCAAACACCGACGAGATGCGCCCCCCGCGTCAGCCAGACGGCGCCGACCGCGCCACGAGGCCGACGTGCATGGGCCGTTTTCCAAGGCTGCCGTACCTGAAGCCGCGGACGGCCGCTGGCGGTAAAGTGCCTCCCGCTCTGCTCCCTCGCCCTCCGGCGGCATCCCTTGCGGCGGGGTGCGAGCCGCCCGTGACCACGGCCTGATGGCGGCATCGGCAAGAAAGGCGGTGTCGTCGGCCGGATCGGGGATAGGGGTATGGGGGAGCCGTGGCGAAAGGAAGGGGAGTGCGATGGGGGTAGCTCTGATGCGTGGTGACAGCGTGGCCCCCATTGAGGCCACGAAACCATTCCGGCCTGTCGAGCAGAAGCCAGGACACGGGGCTCCCGTGCCGGCTGGGCTGACGGCCGGCGGGGCCGCCTCCAAAATCTGCACCGATCTTGATGGTGCTATCGCTTCGGCGAGGGACTTCGTCGCGGCGTTCCTGCTGGCAAAGGCGGCCGACGGCGTGGCGATCGGGCCCTCCACGGTCGGGGATGCCCGGCTGGTGATCAGCGAGCTCGTCACGAACGTCGTCAGGCACGCCTCAGGTCCCTGCCAGGTCGACCTGGAGCTGGTGGGCGAAGTGCTCCATATCGCTGTGTCCGACACTCACCAAGTAGCCCCCATCGCCCACGCACCTGACCCCCGGCGGGTCGGGCAGCACGGGCTGGAGATCGTTCTGGCTCTGTGTGAGGGCGTCGAGATCGAGCCGCTGCCCTTGGGCAAGCGTGTCCGGGCACGTCTCGCCCTGCGGTGAGGCGCCGCGCCGACGGCAGCCGATCAGGGAGACAGTGCCCTTTCGTGGGCCACCGAGTCGTGGGAGCCATCAGCGCGCAGTGCACAATACCGGTGCGTCAGGGCGCCGAAGAGTTTTCCGAGGAGACAGCAGGTATGGAACGCGGGCGGTTTCACGTACAGGGCGAAGTGCAGCCGGCAGGCATCGGAGTGGTACGAGTCAGCGGCGAGCTGGATTACGACGGGGTGGCAGCCCTCGAAGACGCGGTCAGATCCGTCAGAGCTCTGGGGAGCCACTGCCTGCTGCTTGACCTGTCCGGCCTGACGTTCATGGACTCCTCCGGAGTCAACGCCTTGCTCAAAGCCCGCCGCGACACACACGTCACAGGCGGATGGATGCGGATCGCCGACCCCCAGCCGCCGGTGCTCAAGGTCATCGAACTCGTCGGTCTCGACCAGGCCATCCCGCTGTACAACAGTGTCAGTGACGCCCTCGAGGCTTAGGCTCCGCGGTGGAGACGCCTCCGGCACAGTGATGTACGGCTCGTGATGCACGTACGGCTCGTGTCCCGTCGCGGGCATCCGGAGCCCCGCACCGCACGCTGCCGCCCGCTCCTCAACCTATCGGGCCGTGACGGATTCCGGCCGCTTATGCCACAGCCCCATGTGCCAGACATCACACGCAAGCCACGTACGGTGAGCCCGGTCCGCACACCGGCCTACGGCTCTGGCACCTTTCGGCACTCGGGGCATTTCTGGCGGCGTGGAACCCCGCCGGCGGGGGAACGTGGGCTTCGTCAGCACCCGAATGCGCGTCCAAGGCCACGCTGCGCAGCAGCACGGGACCGCAAGCCACTCCGGAGAGTCAGCATGAGCGTCATCGATCCCCTCAGACCTGATGGCGTGGAGCGTACGGCGATGACGATCCCGCCCGACCAGGAACCCAAGCAGCGACTGCGGCGCCGACTGGAGCGACTGATCGGAGTCGCCGCCACCGAAGGCAACCAGCTCCATCCTCTGCGCAACGGCGACGAGATCTTCCCCGCGATGCTGGAATCCATCCGCAACGCCGACCACACCATCGACATGATGACCTTCGTCTACTGGCGTGGAGAGATCGCCCGTGAGTTCGCCACCGCCCTCGCCGCCCGTGCGCGGGCCGGAGTGAGGGTGCGGCTGCTGCTCGACGGCTTCGGCGCCCGGCAGATAGAGAGGGACCTCCTCGACGACATGGAATCGGCAGGCGTTCAGGTCGCCTGGTTCCGCAAGCCCCTGTGGCTCTCACCCTTCAAGCAGAACCACCGCTGCCATCGCAAGGCCCTGATCATCGACGAGCACACCGCCTTCACCGGCGGAGTCGGTATAGCCCAGGAATGGTGCGGTGACGCCCGCAACCCGGGCGAGTGGCGCGACACCCATGTCCAGGTCCGTGGCCCCGCCGTCGACGGAATCGCCGCGGCGTTCGCACAGAACTGGGCGGAATGCCACGCCGAGCTCTTCGACGACCGTGACCGATTCACCGAGCACACACAGCACGGCGACGCCATCGTCCAGGTCGTGCGAGGCTCGGCCAGTATCGGCTGGCAGGACATGCAGACGCTGATCCGCATCATGCTCACCTCCGCACAGAAGCGCTTCCGCCTGGCCACCGCCTACTTCGCTCCCGACAGGTACTTCATCGACCTCCTCTGCGCCACCGCCCGCCGCGGTGTCACCGTGGAAATACTGCTGCCCGGCAGGCACACCGACCAACGAGCCAGCCAACTGGCGGGGCAACGCCATTACGGCGACCTCCTCGCGGCCGGCGTCGACATCCGCCAATACCAGCCCACCATGATGCACGCCAAGGTCATCACCGTTGACGAGGTCGCGTCCCTGATCGGGTCCACCAACTTCAACCGCCGCTCCATGGACCACGACGAAGAAGTGATGCTCGCCGTACTGGACGAGGCGTTCACCGCCACACTCGACCGCCACTTCGACGAAGACCTGACCCGCAGCCGGCCGGTCACGCTCTCCCAGTGGAAGCGCCGTCCCGGCCTGCGGCGTGCCCTGGAAACAGCAGTCAGCCCCATCCGGCGCTTCCTGTGACCGGGTCTGGCGAGGAGGCCTGCCGGGCCCTGATGCCCAGGGTGTCCGCTACGGGTTTCCGAAGGAGCCCCCCCGCCAACGCGGCCCAGCAGGCGCCGCCTTGCGGGCATTGGCCGGCGCCCGTGGGGGTAGACGGGTGACACTCTCGGCGTCGCTGCCGCACGGCGTCGTCACTCCATCAGAAAGGAACTCTCCCCATGTCGTCTTCGCTGGTCGAAACAGTGGACATGAAGGCTCCCGTTGCACTGATCTGGAAGTTGTGGAGCGATGTGACGAGGTGGCCGCAGTTCCTCACTCATGTCAAACGTGTGGACCGGATCGACGAGCGCCGGTTCACGTGGTGGCTGACATTGCCCGGCGCGGACAAGTACTTCACCGCTGAACTGACCGAGGTCATCCCGGAGGAACGGATCGCCTGGAAGGCGATCGCCGGCACTCAGCACGCAGGTGTGGTGACCTTCCACCGGCTGAGTGACACCACCAGCCGTCTCACCATCCAGCTGGAGTACGAGCCCGACGGGTTCGTCGAACACCTTGGCGCCCTCACCAATCTCGACAAGACCCTGGCCAACTACGACCTGGGACAGTTCCAGCGGATGGCCGAGGATCTCGCAGCATCCTCCTAGTGACCCGAGTCGGAGATTCGTCGTTGGTTTGGTATGAGTCGTCCGGGTCCGAAGATTCCGCCGTTGTCGGTCACTGATGCCCAGCGGGCGGTGCTGGAGGGCTGGTTACGTCGCCGTACGACGGCCCAGGCTTTGGCTCAGCGGTCGCGGATCGTGCTGGAGTGCGCCGAGGGACACTCGATCATGGAGGTGTCCCGCCGGCTGCGGATCGCTCCGGACACGGTCCGCACCTGGCGGCGTCGCTTCATCGAACGCGGCCTGGACGGCTTGTGCGACGACCCCAGGCCCGGCGTCCCGAGGAAGATCACCGATGCCGACGTTGAGCGGGTCATCGTCAAGACGCTCGAGGAGACACCGAAGAACGCCACCCACTGGTCGACGAGGTCGATGGCCGCGGCCACGGGGATGTCACAGTCGACGGTCTCGCGGATCTGGCGGGCGTTCGCGTTGGCCCCGCACCGGTCGCAGACGTTCAAGCTGTCGACGGATCCGCTGTTCATCGACAAGGTCCGCGACGTCGTCGGCCTCTATCTCGATCCGCCGGAGAAGGCCCTGGTGCTCTGCGTGGACGAGAAGTCGCAGATCCAGGCGTTGGACCGGTCCCAGCCGGTCCTGCCGATGGTGCCCGGCGTCCCCGACCGCCGCAGCCACGACTACGTCCGCGCCGGCACCACCACCCTCTTCGCCGCCCTGGAAGTGGCGACCGGCAAGGTCATCGGCTCGCTCCACCAACGCCACCGGGCGGCGGAGTTCAAGAAGTTCCTTGCAAAGCTGGACAAGGAAGTCCCGGCTGATCTGCAGGTGCATCTGACCTGGACAACTACGCGACCCACAAGACCCCCGACATCAAGAAGTGGCTGTTGGCGCATCCCCGGTTCCATCTGCACTTCACACCGACCAGCGCGTCCTGGCTGAACCTGGTCGAGCGGTGGTTCGCCGAGCTGACCCATAAGAAGCTCAAGCACGGCGTCCACCGCTCCGTCCAGGCCCTCGAACGCGACATCCGAGCCTGGCTCGCCGACTGGAACGAGCACCCCAGACCGTTCGTCTGGACGAAGACAGCAGACGAGATCCTCGACAAAGTCGCCGCCTACTGCCGACGAATCTCTGACTCAGGTCACTAGCCACACACCTACGGCCCCGGCATCCAGGCATCCAGGCGACCAGGCGACCTGGCCACCGCGGACGAACAGCGGCACATGTCGTCAAAGACGTCCGCATGAGACGTTCGAGACCGGGTAGGCGCGGCTCACTGGCTCGCCGGGATCGACGAGGCTGTGTGACGTGGGAGGGGCAGGACGATGACGACTTCGGTGGCTATGACAGCGGTGACGGAAGCGGGTGTCGCGGAGCTGCCGGTGGTTGAGGACCCGGAGAAGCTTGCGCCGAAGGACGCCCGCGCCCTGTCGAGGTTGTTCTTCGACCGGCTGACCGTTCTGGAAGAGGGCACACCGGAGTACCAGTACGCCCGGAACACCCTCATCGAGATGAACATGTCGCTCGTCCGCTACGCCGCCGGACGGTTCCGCAGCCGCGGGGACCAGATGGAAGACATCGTCCAAGTCGGCATGATCGGGCTGATCAAGGCGATCGACCGGTTCGAGCTCTCCCGGGAAGTCGAGTTCCCCACGTTCGCCGTGCCGTACATCGTCGGCGAGATCAAGCGGTTCTTCCGCGACACCTCGTGGGCCGTGCACGTGCCGCGGCGCCTGCAGGAGGCTCGCGTCGAACTCGCCAAGGCGACCGAGGAGCTCAGCACCCGCCTCGGCCGTTCCCCCACGGTCCGCGAACTCGCCGACCTGATGAGCCTTTCCGAGGATGAGGTCATCGAGGCCCGGATGGCCTCCAACGGCTACAACTCCACCTCCCTCGACGCGGCGCTCCACGGTGGCGAGGACGACGACGCCGCCTTGGCCGACTTCATCGGCGCGGAGGACCCGGCCATGGAACTCGTGGAGAACTTCCACACGCTGGCCCCGCTCCTCAACGAGCTCGAGGACCGAGACCGCCGCATCCTCCACCTCCGCTTCGTCGAAGAACTCACCCAGGCGCAGATCGGCGAACGTCTCGGTGTGTCACAGATGCATGTGTCACGCCTGCTCACCCGCATCCTTGCGCGGCTGCGTGCAGGAATGCTGACCACCCACTGAGGCGCGCGGACCAGGCCTGGCTGCGCAGCAGCTGTCTCGAACAATCGGCTCCGCCCCTGGCAACCGGGACGGAGCCGATTGCCCGCGTTCTCATGTGAGGCCGAACACTGCCGCTCGCCGACCCTGTCTCGGCTCTGGGGAGGACCGATGGGAACGGTAGTGCATGTACCGCAGACGCGGGACATGGTCGGCGAAGAACTCTCCGGCGACGAAGCCTTCTCCGCGCTGCGGCACTACGGTGGACGCAAGCTGTTCATCGACGCCTTCACACGCTTTCGCTACGCCGACGGGTTCAGCTCCGCCCGCTCCCTGGGATACCAAGTCGTCCTCGGCATCGTGCCGTTCACCATCGCCCTGGTGGGGATCGCCACGACCATGCACACGGAAAGCGTGGGTCAGGCCATTGAACTGGCCCTGGCCCAGATCATCCCCGGCACCGGCACAGAGCTGGTGCAGCAGGCCCTCTCCGACACCCGGCGCAGCGCGGGCGCAGACACTGCCGGAGCCGTGGCCATGTGGCTGGGCCTCGGCTTCGCCGTGATCAACCTCGCAGCGGCTATGGGGCAGATCGAACGCGGCTGCAACCGTATCTATGGCATCGAGCGTGACCGTCCCTTCGCCGGCAAGTACGGCAGAGGTGTGCTCCTCGCCCTGTGTGCCGGCCTCCCGCTCGGAGGGGGATTCCTTGCCATGGTCGCCGGACGGGACATCGGGCAGGCAGTGGTCCAGGCGCTGCACTGGCCCCCGTCTCTGCTCGGCTGGTGGCATCACCTGCACCTGCCCGTCGGGGTCCTCCTCGCGGCCGTCGCCTCGGCTGTGATCTTCCGCTGGGCTCCTCGCCGTGACCAGCCGGGCTACACCTGGCTCATTTTCGGCTCAGGCATCCATCTGCTCCTGTGGGTGGCCGCGACATGGCTTCTCGCGCTCTACGTCAACAACAGCGGATCGTTCGGAGCGGTGTACGGTCCGCTGACCGCGTTCGTCGCCCTCCTGCTGTGGGCGAATGTGACCGGCATCGCTCTCTTCCTGGGTGTCGCCTTCGCCGCTCAGCTCGAAGCGGCTCGCGCGGGCATCACCGAACCGATACGCCCCGACCCCGGTCCGGGGCCGTGACACGGGTGCGCCGGGCAGGGGAGCAGCGGTTCGCGCGTGGGCCGGACACCACGCTGCGGCTCAGGCGGCTCCCGCTCAGGCGGATTCGGCAGACGACGTCGTACCGCCGTCCGATTCGCCTCCCCGCGTACTGGTGTCTTCGACGGCGAGGCGGAAGCTGCTCAAGCCGGCTGCGAGCGCTGCGCGCTCTGCGGGCGGCATGGCGGAGATGACGTCGAGCAGAGCGGCTTCGCGGCGGGCACGCAGGTCCTTCAGGTAGCCTTCCCCGCGGCTCGACAGGCGCAGCTCCAGCTCCCGCCGGCTGGCCGAGCTGGGGGAGCGCTCGACGAAACCCAGCGCGTCGAGTCGGTCGCACATCCGGCTCACCGAGGACGGTGCAGATCCGAGCACCTCACCGAGGGTGCGCAGGTTGATCGGCTGGTCGCGCTCCAGGATGTACAGAACCCTCAGCTGCGAGGTCGAGACCGGAGCCGCCG
Organism: Streptomyces sp. CB03238; assembly: GCF_002099185.1. Lineage (NCBI taxonomy): Bacteria > Bacillati > Actinomycetota > Actinomycetes > Kitasatosporales > Streptomycetaceae > Streptomyces > Streptomyces sp. CB03238. Next base: position 97,202 of record NZ_NBCN01000023.1, read on the forward strand.
ATGTGGTGTCGCGGCCCTTGTTCCAGAGAACTTCGAGCAGTTCGATGACTTCCCGGGCGGCCTGTGCGGCAGCATCCCGGTCGGCGCTTGCAGAAGTCGCGGAATGCATGCCCTCAACTGTGACACTTCGCAACGGCCTTGTCAGTCGCTGGGACACGGGGACTCCTCCTTGTACTGCTGGGCAAGAACCTCACAGCTGTGGCGCGCTCGGGACGTTCCTCCGGGGCGATGACACATGAGCATCCAGACCAGCCTATGCCCACGGTCGGCCACAGCTCATTCAGCCACCGGACGATAGACCGTCAGCGCCTCTGGCAGCTTGTCCAGCAACAAGGAGGCGGGAGCGGGGACCACTTCGCCGTCGTAGGCCATGTGCGCCTCCCGTGGCAGCCCGGAGACCAACAGTCGTGTGGGACGCGCCGCCGCGTACAGGCGGGTCTTGGCCAAGCCTCCCGCGATCGCCGTCACCAGGAGGCGCGTCCGGGCGAAGAACCCGCCGCGCGCGACCCGTACATCCAGCAGCCCGTCCGCCAGATCGTGACGCCGCACCGGTGCCAGACCGACGCTGCGGTAGGCCCCATTGCCGGCGAACAGCAGCCACAGGGATTGCTGCTTGCCGTTGACCACGGCCGGCAAAGGACGGGCAGTACGCAGAACGTGTACGACGCCCGCCAGTGTGGCGGCCGGACCGCCCATACGCGGCGACCAACGCTCCCTCACGCGTACGAGCTCGGGATACACGCCAAGGCTGAAGGTGTTGAGGAAGTACGCCACCTCCTCGCCCGTCTCGCGGTCCTCTCCCGCTCGCCCACGTGGTCGGATCCGACCGACGTCAGCGCGCACCGCGTGACCGGCGGACAAGGCGGCACAGGCATCCGCGACCGTCTCCACGCCCAGGTCCGCCGCGAAGTGGTTGAACGTCCCACCGGGAACCACCATCAGCGGCACACCGGCCTTCAGCGCCGGCGCGACCGCGGCGTTCACGGTGCCGTCCCCTCCGCATACGCCCAACACCCCGCCACGCGCAGCCGCCTCACCGGCTGCCCGGTCCATCACTTCAGCAAGAGAGCCCGCGCTCTCCTCGTGGAAAACGACCTCCGCGCGGGGCAGCGCGTCCTGCAACTGCCTGACGGGGTCCATGAATTGCGGCTGAGCGCCGGATGAGGGGTTGACGACCAGGATCAGTCCCTCTCCCTCGGGCAGCGCCGGCGCATCAGCGCGCGGCCGCGCCGGGGCGGGCAACTGGGCACGTGAAGGCGCCAGCCCCCGTACCGCGTAGGCCGCGCCCACTCCGAGGCCGGCGCCCACCACCACATCACTGGGATAGTGCACGCCGGTATAGACGCGAGAGAACGCGACGGAAGCCGCGACCGGCAGGAGCGCGGCCCCCCAGCGGCGCGACTCCAGCGCCACACCCGCAGTGAACGCGGCCGCGGATGCGGCATGCCCGGAGGGGAACGAACTCGTGACAGGCTGGCGTGCCAGGTGCCGTATCACCGGTACCGCATCCAGCACGGGACGCTCCCGCCGGACCGCCCCTTTACCGAGGGTGTTGACGGTGGCCGAGGCCAGGGCGAGGGACGCCGCCCCGCGCACCGCCGCACGCCTGCTGCGCACCCCGCCCACGGCCCACATCCCCGCAGCGATACCGAACCAGAGCAGCCCGTGGTTGGCGCTTCTGCTCAGCCGGGGCAGCACCGGCTCCGCTCCCGGCCAGGAACGGGCGGCCACCTTCTCGAAGACCGACCGGTCCACGCGGCTGAGCGCGACGCGCACCCGACCCCTTGATACGTTGCCCATCAGGTGTCCCTCTCGTCCGGCACGCGCGCGACGCACATTCGGCACCGCCCATGAGGTCATGGCTGGATCAGGCGGCCGATGTCCTGAGGGTCCAGACCAGTGAGCTGGGCGATGCGCGGCGCGGGAATGCCGGCGGTCAAAGCCCGGTGCACGAGAGCTTCCCAGTCATGGGTGGTGTCCCGGAACTCCAGCAGTTCGCTCTCCACTTCGGTGACCGCCTGGGGCGCGCATTCCTGATGCACGCGCACCGCCTCTTCCTCGCTCAGAGGAACAGGCAGGCGCTCGGCCTCCTCAGGGATGAACGCCTCGAGCTCGGCAGGCACAATCCTGAGGTGGTCGGACGAAGCGGAGACCTCGTGGGCGTGCAGCCAGGCGCGTACGGCCGGCGTCTCCGCACACTCCAGGGCGCCGACGGCGGCGAGAGCTGCGCCCAGCCGTGGCTGACGGTCGGTGAGCAGGAACAGGTAAGCGTCATCGGCCATAGCGCCAGATCGCCTTCTTCGGTCGGTGCTGAACGGGACACTGATGCCGGCGCCCCGGTACTGCGGCGGAACCCGGCACCTGCTTCACAGAACTTGAACACCGATGAGGCATGTGTCGTCATCGGTGTCGGACTTGCTGTGCGTGAGCAGCCCATCGAGCCGCTGCTCCAGTGTGGTGGTCGGTATCCGGGCGTTGGTCAGCAACTGGGCCAGGGAGTCCTGGACCGACTGGTCCCTGCGCTCGACGAGCCCATCGGTGTACATCAGCAGGGTGTCACCGGGCTCCATCTGCAGTTCCTCCTCCTCGTACGTGGTCTCCGAGAGAGCACCGAGGAGTATCCCGCTGACCGTGCGCAGCGTGGTCGCCTTCTGGCCCCGGATGAGGACCGGAGGGAGGTGTCCTGCCCGGGCCCAGCGCAGGGTGTGCTGCTCGGGATCGTACAGGCCACAGACCGCCGTGGCCGTGACGTGTTCGGTCAGGTAATGAGCCACGGTGTTCAGCCAGGACAGCAGCTGACCCGGCCCTGCGCCGGTGACAGCCAGACCTCGCATGGCGTTACGCAGCACCACCATGCTGGTCGCGGCCTCAATGCCATGTCCGGCCACGTCTCCCACGCACAGCATGATCTTCTTGGAGGGCAGCACAACGGCGTCGTACCAGTCACCGCCCACCATGGACTCGGACTCGGCCGGCCGGTAGCGCACGGCGATCTGCAGGCCGGGACTGTCCAGCGGGGCCTGAGCCGGCGGCATGATGGCATGCTGCAGCTGCAGGGTCATACGGTTGCGTTCAGCAGCCTGCTGCTCGGTGTGCGCCAGCTGGTCGCGGGTCGCCGCCAGGGCCACTTCGGTCCAGTGCTGCGCGGAGATGTCCTGGTAGGCGCCCCGCACCGCCAGCATGCGGTGGTCGGCGTCGAGGACCGGCTCGGCGATCACGCGGATGTGCCTGGTGACACCGTCCGGGCGCTGCAGGCGAAAGGCCGCGGACGCCGGCCGCCTGTGGTGCAGGACGGCGCGCAGGAAGCGGCCGATGGTGACGGCGTCGTCCGGGTGGGCGTGGGCGGTGAGCTCTTCCAACGGCACGGGGCTGGTGTTGGGGGTACGGCCGTAGAGATCGAACAGCTGGTCGTTCCAGGTGATCTCACCGGTGGCGACGTTCTCCTCGAACCCGCCGATCCTGCCAAGACGTTGAGCGTGCTGGAGGAGGCTGGCCAGGCGGGCTGTCTCGTCCTCGACGCGCCAGATGAGAAGCACGCTGCTGCCGTGGCGACTGACACTGATGTCGGCGACGGAGGCAAGAGGGACCTGGTCGACCAGGGCGGTGAGCGTCATCCGCTGGGCACGGAACGGCTCACCGGTCGCGTAGACCCGCTCTATCTTCTCGAAGAGTTCGCTGCCGCCAACGGCCATGGGGTAGGCCTCGAGCAGCAGCGCTCCGTTCACAGCACTGCGTGAGCGACCCGCGGGATCGACGAAGTGACTGTTCGCGTGATGAATCCGGAAGTCGGCGAGTTGACCGTCGGGTTCGAGGAATGGAACCAGGACCAGCGCCGGGTCGTACAGGCCCTCTGCGAGATCGACCAGCTCGCTGAGGTCCGGCCTGGTCGTCCAGGAATGCCCGCGGGGGGAGGCAGCCGCACCCGGCCGGCCCTCAAGGGTATGAGCGCACAGCTCGGCCAGCGCCTCGATCTGGCGCACGATCTGCGGCGGCTGAGGCTCCAGGGGACCCGGCCAGCAGATTTCCAGAATCCCGTGGACGCGACCGCCGGTTCCAGCCGGAAGCGCTACACGGCCGCCACTCGGGTTCTGTGCCCAGCCGATGGAAGGCAGGCCTGCCGCGGACCAGGACGCGACTCGCACGGCCTGCCGCTCGGCCAGCGCCTGGCGGGCCAGCGTCGACACACCGGGCGGTACGTAGCGCCAGCGCCCGGCCTCGTCCGTGGGGAACCCGGCGTGTCCCGCAAGGGTCAACGAGGCGTCCGAACCCGCCGTCCACACGGCGACGGCGTTGGCACCCAGTGGCGTCAGAGCGTGTTCCAGGAGCGACTCGGCAACCGCCTGGGTGTCTCCCGCCGCCAGGGCGCCGCTTTCCGCCGTACGCAGACGCACGCCGACGGACGTGCTGTCTTCCGCAGCGCTCGTCTCACCGTTCGTCCGCTGGACGAAATCATTGGCCACGTCGGTGACGTGGTCATGCGCCGCCTGATTGACGATGTCCGCTGCCAGCTCCAGCTGTGACACACCCGACTCGTCGGCCAGCGCTGCCAACTGCTGGGCAGCCACGGCGGGCCCGCACTGGAGCCGTTCGATCAGCACGCCTTTCGCGAGTTCAATCAGAGCGCGGCCGTCAGCCGCAGCCTGCGCAGCGCGGATCTCGCCGCGCAGCCGCTCCACCGTCGCTGCCAGCCTGCCCAGCCCGGTGCCCTCTTCTCGTACCTGCGTTGCCGCAGCGATTCCCGCGGTGACGGCTCCCCTCGGCGCTTCTGCGGCAGCCTGCCAGGTCTGAGAACCAGGTGAGAGCGCCGGTACCGTCCGCGAGCCGTCGTCGTCCGCCGGGCGGGAGGGGGCAGGGGACGGGCTTGAGCGAGCGGGCGTCAGCAGCCCGTCGTCGGCGACGGGCTCTCCAACATGCTCAGGAGTGCTCACTGTGCTGCTGACTCCTCGTTCGGCGGAGGGAGGGGAGGGGAAGGCAGGAGGGCTGCTGAGCCGGCTGGCCCGCATCACTCCCTAGACGGCCAGCCAGCGCCTGATGCAGGCAATGAGGTCGTTGGCGTCCACGGGCTTGGTGACGTAGTCGCTCGCTCCTGAGGCAAGGCTCTTCTCCCGGTCTCCCGGCATGGCCTTGGCCGTCACCGCGATGATGGGCAGCGTGGCGTGGGCGGGATCCTCTCTGATCGCGGACGTGGCGGCGTAGCCGTCCATTTCGGGCATCATCACGTCCATCAGGATCAGGTCGATCTCGGGGTGCTCGCGCAGTGTCTCGATGCCCCGGCGGCCGTTCTCGGCATGCAGGACCTTCGTGCCGTGCATCTCCAGGATGCCGCTGATGGCGTACAGGTTACGGGCGTCGTCGTCCACCACCAGCACCGTGTGGCCGGCCAGGGTCCCGTCGATGGGCTGCGAGGGCTGCCGGCGGGTCTCCTCAGGGCGCACCAGGGGAAGTACGTCGCCGGGCTCCTCGGCGGACAGGTGCAGGGCGATCCGCTCGCGCAGCTCGTCAAGGCTGGAGATCAGTTCCAGCGGCCGGCTGTCCGAACGGGTCTGCAGCTTCTCTTCCTGAGTCGGCTCCAGGCGGCGACTGTTGTGCGCGAGGACGGGCACGGTCGTCACCGCCGCGTCACCGTCCATGGCATCGAGGAACCGCAGCGCCTCGTCCTTGGGCATGTCGAGTTCCAGGACGACGCAGTGGAACGGACCGGCGGCCAGACTCTCGGCCGCCTCCTGCGCACCTACGGCGGTGATGACCTCGATGTCCGCCATGTGCTTGGGAAGGTCCTGGTTCCCGGACAGGTCGGCGACCGCGCTCTCGGCCACCAGGGACAGCAGACCGCGAGTGCGTTCCTCGACGACCAGCAGTCGACGTTTCTGCCGGGGCGCCGGCGCCGGCCGGGGCGCCGCCTGGCTGCCACCTGCGGTACGGGATCCTGCGTCCGTTGCTGCCTGTGCGGCTGCTCCGGCGGCAGGTGTCTCCCAGTCGGCCCGCTCGACGGGCAGATAGAGAGTGAACGTACTGCCTTGCCCGTGAGTGCTCTGGGCAGTCACCGCACCGCCCAGCAGATGGGCGATCTCCCGGCTGATGGACAGCCCCAGCCCGGTGCCCCCGTACTTGCGGCTGGTGGTGCCGTCCGCCTGCTGGAAGGCACCGAAGATCGCCTCCAGCTGCTGCTCGGAGATACCGATGCCCGTGTCCTTGACGCGGAACGCCAGCACCGCCTCACCCCGGTTCACGGCAGGGGGAAGCTCATGCTCCGCAGCGACCTCGATGCGCAGCTCCACGCTGCCGCGCTCGGTGAACTTGACCGCGTTGGACAGCAGGTTGCGCAGCACCTGCCGCAGCCGGGAATCGTCGGTCAGCAGGTCGGCCGGTACGCCGGGGGCGGCGCTGATCGTGAACTCGAGGCTCTTCTGTGTCGTCATCGGCCGGAACGTGGCCTCGACGTACTCGAGCAGCTGGCGCAGCGGAACCCGCTCAGGGTTGAGATCCATCTTCCCGGCCTCGACCTTGGACAGGTCCAGGATGTCATTGATCAGCTGCATCAGATCCGACCCGGCCGAATGGATGATGCCCGCGTACTCCACCTGCTTCGGGGTCAGGTTGCGCGTGGGGTTCTGTGCCAGCAACTGCGCCAGGATGAGCAGACTGTTCAGCGGCGTACGCAGCTCATGGCTCATGTTGGCCAGGAACTCCGACTTGTACTTGGACGCCAGCGCCAGCTGCTGAGCCCTGGCTTCCAGCTCCTGCCGTGCCTGCTCGATCTCCAAATTCTTGGTCTCGATGTCGCGGTTCTGCGCGGCCAGCAGCGCGGCCTTCTCCTCCAGCTCGGCGTTGGAACGCTGCAGCTCGTCCTGCTGCACCTGCAGCTCCTCCGACCGGACCTGGAGCTCCGCGGTCAGCCGCTGCGATTCGTCCAGCAGCTCGTCGGTGCGGGCACTGGCGACGATCGTGTTGACGTTGACGCCCAGTGTTTCCATCAACTGCTCGAGGAAGTCCCGGTGCACCGTGGTGAAGGGCGTGAACGATGCCAGCTCGATCACGCCCAGGACCTGGTCCTCGACCACGACCGGCAGCACGATCAGGCTGCCCGGTGCGGACTGGCCGAGCCCGGACGAGATACTGACGTAATCCGCGGGCACGCCCTCGGCACTGATGGTCCGACGGCTGCGCGCAGCCTGACCCACCAAGGACTCACCCAGCTTGAAGCGGGCGTGCTCGGTGAAGTCCGCCGGACGGCCGTAGGAGCCCACCAAGGTGAGTTCGGTGCCGTCAGGCGCCTCTTCGGCCAGGTAGAAGGCCCCGTACTGGGCCGACACCAGCGGCGTCAGTTCGTCCATCACCAGCTCCGCGACCACAGCGAGGTCACGGTGCCCCTGCATCAGGCCGGAGATCCGTGCCAGGTTGGACTTCAGCCAGTCCTGCTCCTGGTTGGCCCGGGTCGTCTCGCGCAGCGACTCCACCATGGAGTTGATGTTGTCCTTGAGTTCGGCGACCTCACCGGAGGCGTCGACCGTGATGGAGCGGGTCAGATCGCCCTCGGCCACCGCGCTCGCGACCTCGGCGATGGCACGTACCTGCTGGGTCAGGTTCCCGGCGAGCTCGTTGACGTTCTCCGTCAGGCGCTTCCACGTCCCGGAGACGCCCTCGACCTCGGCCTGGCCGCCCAGCCGGCCCTCGCTGCCCACTTCGCGGGCGACGCGGGTGACCTCGGCGGCGAAGGCGGAGAGCTGGTCGACCATCGTGTTGATCGTGGTTTTCAGCTCCAGGATCTCGCCCCGGGCGTCCACGTCGATCTTCTTCGACAGGTCACCGTTGGCGACGGCGGTGGTGACGAGAGCGATGTTGCGTACCTGGCCGGTCAGGTTGTTCGCCATCGAGTTGACGTTGTCGGTCAGGTCCTTCCAGGTACCGGCCACGTTGGGGACCCGGGCCTGGCCGCCGAGGATGCCCTCCGTGCCCACCTCGCGCGCCACACGCGTGACCTCGTCGGCGAACGCCGAAAGCGTGTCGACCATGGTATTGATCACGCCCGCGAGCGCCGCGACCTCACCCTTCGCCTCAACCGTGATCTTCTGAGACAGGTCGCCCCTCGCCACTGCCGCGGCCACCTGCGCGATCGAACGGACCTGCCCCGTCAGGTTCGACGCCATCACATTGACGTTGTCCGTCAAGTCCTTCCACGTGCCGGACACCCCACGGACCGTGGCTTGCCCACCGAGATTGCCCTCGGTGCCGACCTCTCGGGCGACGCGGGTGACCTCGTCCGCGAAGCCGGAGAGCTGGTCGACCATCGTGTTGATGGTCTCCTTCAGCTCCAGGATCTCGCCCCGGGCGTCGACCCGGATCTTCTGCGACAGGTCGCCCTGGGCCACTGCGGTGGTGACTTCGGCGATCGAACGTACCTGGGCCGTCAGGTTGTCGGCCATCACATTGACCGACTCGGTGAGGTCCTTCCACGTACCCGAGACGCCCTTGACATCGGCCTGCCCGCCGAGCCGGCCCTCGGTGCCGACCTCTCGGGCGACGCGGGTGACTTCGTCGGCGAAGGCGGAGAGCTGGTCGACCATCGTGTTGATGGTCTCCTTCAGCTCCAGGATCTCGCCGCGGGCGTCCACGTCGATCTTCTGGGACAGGTCTCCCTTGGCCACGGCTGTGGCCACCTGCGCGATGGAGCGGACCTGGGCGGTGAGGTTGCCGGCCATGAAGTTCACCGAGTCGGTCAGGTCCCGCCAGGTGCCGGAGACGCCCTTGACGTCGGCCTGGCCGCCGAGGATCCCTTCGGTGCCCACGTCGCGCGCCATACGGGTGACCTCGTCGGCGAACGAGGAGAGCTGGCCGACCATGGTGTTGATGGTGTTCTTCAGCTCCAGGATTTCACCGCGCGCGTTGACGGTGATCTTCTGGGACAGGTCGCCTTTGGCAACAGCGGTCGTCACCTGCGCGATGTTACGGACCTGGTCGGTGAGGTTGCCGGCCATGAAGTTCACCGAGTCGGTCAGATCCCGCCAGACGCCGCCGACGCCGGGTACCTGGGCCTGACCTCCCAGCCGGCCTTCGCTGCCGACCTCGCGGGCGACGCGGGTGACTTCGGAGGTGAACAACGACAACTGGTCCACCATGCCGTTGAAGACGGTGGCGATCTCACCGATCAGCCCGTCTGCCTCGTCGGGGAGCCGGGTTCCGAAGTCACCGTCGCGTACCGCCGTAAGACCGGCGAGCAACTGCCGCAGCTCCGACTCGCCCACCATGCCGCCCCCACGGGGAGGCCGCGACCGCGGCACCGAACGCGAATCCTCGACCGCCGTCTCAGCCATGACCAACCTCGTTCCACTCAGATGCCACGACGAAAAGACCGAGCAGACGCACACCCGGAGTGGGCGGCCCCATGCCATTCTTTCGACACTTAACCATTGCCGTATGACAAATACGCTGAAGGCTAACCCACGCGGCGTCACATGGGCAATCGAGCCCTGGAGCGCGATTCGCGCGTGCTGGCCAGATCCCGACATCCCTGGAAAGGGCAACTATTCCTGTGTGCCGAGATCTCTGATACAGCCGTATCGGCCCGAATTCTGGACACCAGCTCGGGCTGTCACCAGGCCGGGAGCATGAGAGTCCGTAACACCGACAGACCCCGCCGTGACGGGGGAGGCACGGCGGGGTCTTGGCGCTCGTATGCCCGTCCGACCACAGCTCCACACCTGCGCCGGTTCAACTGCGGGACTCCGTGGGAGCGGTCACCCGTATCTGGTGGATGCCTACGACGGCAGCCCGACCATGTGACGGTGGAACGCGGGGGCGGGGGCGACACCGTGCCCGGAACAGCGCTTCAGGAGTTGGGCGCGCGGGTAAGGCGGACAGCCAGGGCGAGCGTGTCGTCGGGGTGCAGGACGTGGGTGAGTATGTCCGCGGCGATGTCCGCGGGGATGCGATCGGTGGGCTTGTGGCGGTGTCGCTGGGCGGACTGGAGGAGGAGCCGTTCTCCTTCAGGAGGGTCACGGCGGTTTTCGGTGAGGCCATCGGTGTAGAGGATCAGCAAGTCCTGATGCTGAAGGGTCGTGCTGAGGACGCGCTCGCTGCCCGGTTTGGGGTAACCGATGCCGCGGCCGCGGACTTCCAGGTAGGTACCCGTTCCGTCAGGGCGGATGAGGAGGGCAGGCGGGTGGCTGCCGTTGGCCAGTCTCAGCTCGCCGTTCGCGGGGTCGAGCCTTGCCAGCAGGACGGTGGCCATCACACTGTGGTCGAAGGGCGCCAGCACCTGGTCCGTACGCTGCACAATCGTTTCGAGCGGGTGACCTTCGAGCGCCAGGGTCCGCACGGCATGGGTCACGGTCAGGGCGGTGCCTGTACTGGTGACGCCGTGCCCCAGAGCGTCCACGATGGTGATGTGGAGCGTTCCGTCGGGCAGGGTGAACCAGTCGTACAGGTCCCCTCCGGTGGGTTCGTCGTCACTGGCGGGGGCGTAGTGAACGGCGAGCTCGACACCATCCACGGTGAGAGGCCGGGGCCGCAGCGCGTCCTCCAGGGCCCGCAGAGTCCGCCCGTGTGCCGTGCGCAGCTGTTCGTCGCGTTCTTCGAGCTGTACGTAGAGGGCCAGCACCCCGCTGTTGGTCTCCGCGAGTTCGTGTTCGAGCCGACGGCGCTCCGCGGCGAGGGCGTCGCCGCGGGCAAGTGCTGCGCGCAGTTCTTCTTCCACGAGGGCGTGGTCGACGTCACGTGCTGCGAAGGGTGCCGTGGCTGGGAAGCCTGCGGCGCTTCGTGTCTGCGGAGTGCTGGGTGAGGGCAGCACGGTCCGCGGAGGCCGGTCGGTGATCGGGCGGATGGGCAGATGCCAGACCATGGAGCCGTCGGGAGCAGTGTGGCCGGGCAGTGGCAGTCGCTGCGGGTCCAGCGTGGTTTTCAAGCCCGGATGGGGGAAGCGGAGGGTGATGACCAGGTGCTCGGTGCCGGCGTCGCCCGGCCGACGGTCGGTGGTGAGGGTGACGAGCCGCCCGCGGCCGAGCGGAGCCGCGGCCACTTCGCTGAGGGTCAGGACGAGGCGGGCACGTTGCTCAGCGGTGAGGTGATGCGAGAGTGCGATGGTCCGTGCCGTGCGCCGAAGAGCGGTCAGGGTACGGAAGGTGTCGCGGGACATGTCCCCCCTTGTGAGGAGCCGAAGGCGAGGGCAGTGGCGTCATCGCGGCGTCGGCGGTGGCTGTGGACCAGTGAGGCGACCATCAGTGATGGGGGAAGACGCAGGTATGTGGGGGACGCGTCCCATGTCCACCTGTGATCGATTCCATCGGTGTGCACGAGTACGACAGAGTCGCGGCTGTGCCATCGCAGAGTGTGGGTCCGTGGCGGCGGCATGTTGTACCCGACTATCCCCGGCTGACCGATGAGTTGTTGCTGGACACCCTGGGGCGAGAGTGCCAGGGCTCGGATGTTGCCGATGCCGCAGTACTCAGCACGATCGCCGTGCACGCGGACAGCCGCTGCCGCGGCGCCGCGGGTGTGCCGGAGCGCCCTGTCGATGGCGGTCAGGATCTCTGCGAGGCCATGGTCGGCGAGAGGGCGGAAGGTCCGCACCGCCCGCTGGACAGCCATGGCGGCTTCGGGGCCGTGTCCCAGCCCGTCGAGGACGAGTCCGGTCCATGTCCTTCCATGGCGGACTACGGCGTAGCTGTCGCCGCACTGCCGCTGCCCGGCTGCGGGCAGGCACAACGCGCCTACCGCCGCGTCTGGTTGCCGAGTCAGTTGGGGGTCGGCGATCCAGGCGTGTGCCAGGGTGCCGTACTCGGCTTCGGAGCGAATGGTGAAGTCGGTGGCGATGCGGCATACCGCCCCCAGACCTGCCCCCAGGGTGTTGGTGGTGCTGTATCCGTCGGTGAAGCTCAGGTCGATGTCGGCGATGCCCGGCCCGTGGTCCACGCCGATGATGTCCATGCCGCTGCCGGCGGCGGCCGGTTGGAGGTAGATGGCTCCGTTGCGGGCATGCTTGTCAATGTTGCTGGCCAGTTCGCTGGCGAGTACCGCTGCCCGGTCCGGCAGCGCGCCGGGCAGGCTGCAGGCCCGTGCGACGTCCCGGGCTTGGGCCGCGGCCACGTGGACGGCGCTGTGGTGGTCGATGGGGATGTGGAGAGTTGGCATCCCCGGGGCAGGGGTCATGGGCGCGAGTTCCAGCGCACCGCGACGATGGTGGTTCCCTGTCCCGGAGCGGTCCGCACGTGGAATTCGTCCATGAGACGGCGAGCGCCGCCCAGTCCGTGGCCGAGGCCGGATCCGGTGGTGAATCCGTCGACGAAGGCCGTGTCGAGGTCCGGGATCCCGGGCCCACGATCGGATACCGACAGTTGCAGCCCGATTCGGCCGGCTCGCCGAATGGTCTCGAGCTCGAAGATCCCCCCGTGCCCGTGGATGTAGGCGTTGCGCGCGAGTTCGCTGGCGGCGGTGACAATCCGTGTCTGGTCCACCAGGCCGAAGCCGGCGCGCAGCGTGGCGGCCCGCACGGCGTGACGTAGGGCCAGCAGGTCTTCCTCGGAACGCAGGGGCTGGGCGGTGACAGTGTCGCCGGGCTCCGGCCCGGTGGCAGTAGAGGCTGAGGATGGGGTGTGCGGGGTTTTGTCGAGGTCACCGTGGGGGAGCATCGGCAGCCCCTTCCTGAGGCCGGCCAGCTCGGTACCAGCCGAGCGCGGTCATGCCCTGCTCGGCGTTGAGGGCGGTCTCGACCCCGGTAAGGCTCAGGCCGAGCTCCACCAGCGTGATGGACACAGCGGGACGCATGCCTGCCACCACCACCCGTGCCCCCAGAAGGCGGGCGGTGGTCGTCAGTTCCATGAGGGTGCGCGCGACGAAGGAGTCGATGAGTTCCAGCCGTGAGATGTCGATCAGAACGCCGTGTGCGCGGTCAGCGACGATGCGCTGGGCCAGTTCATCGGTGAAGGCTATGGCGGACTTGTCGTCGAGTTCGTCGAGCAGGCCCGTCACCAGGACGTCGCCCAGGCGCAGGATGGGTACGCCGGCGCCGGCGGGGGCGTTCACCGGATCGCCGTGGAGCCGGCCCGCTGGGCAGGCTGGTCGGTCAGGGTCATCGCGGCGGCCAGCGCGTCAGCGAGTGTCGCGCGGGTCAGAATGGGGGACAGATCGATGCCCAGCTGGGCGATGATCTGGGCGATCGGCGGGCGGATACCGCTGATCAAGCAGTCCGCCCCCATGAGGCGTACCGCGTTGACCGTCTGCATCAGATGGTGGGCCACCGCGGTGTCCACGGTCGGTACACCGGTGATATCGATGATCGCTACCTGAGCCTCGTCCCGCTGGATCGCCTCCAGGAGGTTCTCCATGACGACCTGCGTGCGTGTGGTGTCGAGTGTGCCGATGAGGGGTACCGCCAAGACCTTGTCCCACAGGCGCACCACAGGGGTGGACACCTCGAGCAATTGTCGGCTCTGCCGCCGGATGATCTCCTCGCGCCCCTCGACGTACGTCTCGAAGCACAGGGCGCCGGCAGCGTCCAGAAGCCGGTTGACCAGCAGTGCCGCCGCGTAGAGAGTGCCGGCCTCGCGGGTGAGGTGCTGCACCGCCTCAAGCAGCGCCTCTTTCAGCGCCAGCACGGCCAGGGACGTCGCTGTCGGCGTGGCCCCGCCCCGTGCGCGCCGCAGAGACAGCTCGACGATCGCTTGGTGCAACACCGGCTGGGTGGCAACTACGCGTTCTGCCGGCTGTTCGCTCTCCAGACCGGAGCGCAGTGCATCGACCAGTGCGTCGGCCTCCTCCCGCAGCTCGGCCTCGGTCATCCCGTTGCCGAGGGCCGCCTGCTCCAACTGCAGCTGCACCCAACGATCGGCCACCTTCTCGGGCTGTTCCCGCAAGGCCGCGAGGACATGGATGCGAGCCTCTGGCTCACTGGCGTTCATATCCATCCACCTTCGCAATAGTTGTCGCGCGGCAAATGTACATGGAGCCCGATGGCCGCCGAAACCCGCGGAGAGCGCGTATGTCGCAGTCGATGCGGGGCACCAGCAGGGAAACAAACAGGCAGGAACCCACCCGAGCGGTAAATGAGAGACAGCGACGCACAGGTACCCGGGACCGGGGCGCAGGGGACCGGAGCGGCGGCCCGGCGCGACGCGGACGCGATGAAGGCGGCGGCCGCGCTGGTCGCTCTGTGGGAGTACGCGGATCTGCACGCTCCCGGCCCCGTCCCTTACCTGACGCTGCGGGCCCTGGCGGCAGTGGAGAGGTCGGCGACGCTGGGGCTCACCGAGCTGGGGAGGGCGTTGGACATCACGCCGGCGTCAGCCAGCCGCCTGTGCGGGCGCTTGGAGGGCGCGGGGCTGCTGGCCCGGCGCTCCCACGCCGGTGACCGCCGCCGGGCGCTGCTGGCGCTGACCCCGGCGGGCGCGGAAGCGGTGGAGGAGATGCGGGCGCGTTTCGCGAGCGCCATCGCCGCAGCCCTGCCGCCCTCCGCAGGCCAGATCCAAGCGGTCAAGGAGGCGTGTGACATCGCGCGGGAGCGGCTGCGTTGGGCGGTGACCGAGCGCGGAGACACCTAGAACCCGCGGGCGGGCGGGACCTGTCCCCGCACCAGTTCCCGCCCGTCGCCCGATTTGGTTACCGTGCGGAAACTGTTGCCGTTTGACAACTGTACGTCGGAGGAAGACCCTTACCCAGTGCGGCCCGTCTGCGTGCCCGGCCCGCGGTCGCACGCTCGAGACAAAGGCAGGTGAACCTGTGAAGCGGACGACATGCCGACCGTGCCCGATGGTCAGGCGGACTCCGCTGCGTCACCAGCGGCTTTGGAGGCGGCGTCTTCGACGGCGAGGCGGAAGCTGCCCAGGCCGGCCGCGAGCGCTGCGCGCTCCGCGGGTGGCATGGCGGAGATGACGTCGAGCAGCGCGGCTTCACGGCGACCGCGCAGGTCCCTCAGGTAGCTTTCCCCGCGGCTCGACAGGCGTAGCTCCAGCTCCCGCCTGCTGGCCGAGCTGGGAGATCGCTCGACGAAGCCCAGCGCGGCCAGACGGTCACACATCCGGCTCACCGAGGACGGTGCCGACCCGAGCACCTCACCAAGAGTGCGCAGATTGATCGGCTGGTCGCGGTCCAGGATGTACAGCACGCGCAGCTGCGAGGACGACACCGGGGCGGGCGACGTCATGTCCCGACCCTTGTTCCAGAGCACCTCAAGCAGCTCGATGACCTCCCGGGCGGCATATGCGGCAGCATCCCGGTCGGCGCCTGGAGAAGTCTCGGAATGCATGCCCTCAACTGTGACACTTTGCAACGGCCTTGTCAGTCTCTGGGACATAAGAGGCCATCCGCTCCTTTCGCTCATTCTTCTTGAACAGGTGGTAATCGAACGGTGGACAGATTCTCGGCTGTGGAACGCGCACTACGCGGAGCTCCTCCCCACGCCCTCTTCGAAGCGGTGCGGGACGCGCTCACCACCCACTACACGGCCGCCTCCGTCGACCTGCTCATGGCCGATTACGCGATGACCATACTGCAACCCGTCAACGCCCTCCCTTACACGGCTGAGCCCGTACCCGTACATGCCAGCGCTCCGGGGCGTGCCTTCGGGTCCCAGCACCCCCACGTGGAGAGACCCGCACGCGCCACCGAGGTGATCGCTCACTTTCCGGTCAGCGTGCGAGGGGACCGCATCGGCGTCCTCACCGTCTGCCTCCCCGAGGACCACTACACGCCGCAGACCGAGCGGGAACTGCAGGACATCGCGGAGATCCTCGGCCACGAGATCGTCGTGGCCGAGCGCGACACGGACCTGTACCTCCAGGCCCGCCGAGCCAGTCGGCTCACGCTCGCCGCCGAAATGCAGTGGCAGCTGCTGCCCGGCCGCTCCTGCGCACGGCCCGAGTACGAGATCGGGGCACAGCTCGAGCCCGCCTACGCGATCTACGGCGACAACTTCGACTGGTCCACCTCCGCCGACCACCTCACCCTCACTGTCACCAACGGCATGGGCGAGGGCATCGAAGCCGCTCTCCTCACCAACCTCGCCGTCAACGCACTGCGCAACGCTCGCCGAGCCGGACTCTCACTGACCGACCAGGCCTTCCTCGCCGACCAAGCCATCTACGGCCACTACCACGGAGCCGCCCACCTCTCCGTCCTCCTCCTGAGCTTCGACCTGGAGACCGGAGAGGTGGAGATCGTGGATGCCGGATCACCGAAGATGTGGCGCCTGCGGCAGGGCAAGGCCGAACCGATCGAACTGGATGCGCAACTTCCGCTCGGCATGTTCGAAGACACCATCTACACGGCTCAGCCGTTCACCGTTCTGCCCGGCGACCGTCTCTTCTTCGTCAGTGACGGCGTCTACGACGTCGCCTCACCGGCCGGCGAACGCTACAGCGAGAGGGCCCTCATCCGCGCCATGACCTCGACCCGCCTGCTTCCCCCCTCACAGGTGCCCCGCGCGGTGCTTCAGGAACTCGCCGGACACCGAGGCCCCATCGATGCCGAGGACGATGCCATGGTCGTCTGCCTCGACTGGCACGGCCGCCAGTGACCCTCACTGTTCACCAACCGCGGATGAGACTCGGAGAGGCCTTCGCACAGCGGGCAGGAAGCGGGCCGATGATGCTGTGGCAACTGGTGGTGGCCGCATACAGCGACCCCCTGGCAGAGGACCGCGAGAACATCCTCGCGTGGGGCGCCGCCGAGCTCGCCCATTCCCGCTATGGCGGCGAGCTCGGCGGTCTGCCCGCCAACGCCGAAGACGTCATCTGGATCGCTTGGGAAGAGTTCGGCATCCGACTCGACCGCACCACTGCCACCGAGGCCTTGGAAGAGCGGCGACGGCCCATCTCCGGGTGACCAAAGGGGCAGGATGCCTCGCAGGACCAGGCGGTCACCCAGGGCCCATGTGGCTGGGGTGACCGCAGGCTGCCCGCACGCGTCTTCCGCCTCTACCTGCAGACGACCGTAGGCAGTGGGTGTCCGCCGGATCTACCACGGCAGAAAGGCATGGATCTCCTTACCGCCCCGCTCCGGCAGGACGCTGACTTCCCGGGCGAGTGCGTGAACGATGTGCCAGCCCAGCCCGCCGGCCCCCTGCCCGGGCCTGCAGGGCTGGGGCGCCGGCGGGACGGGGTTGCTGTCCCGAACGGCCACGTGCACTCCGTCGAAAGTGCGTCGTACCCGTAGCGCGAAGGGGCCGGGAGCGTACTGGACGGTGTTGGCGGCCAGTTCTGTGACGACCAGCAGGACGTCGTCATGGCTTTCCGGGGTCGTGGGCGGGTCGCAGTACGCGAGGGTGTCGAGGAACAGGCCTGCCGCCAGTCGTGCGTCGGTGACATTGCCGATGTCGCCGTCGAAACGTGCGGTGAGGCCTTCGGCGACCTCGGGATGAACCGCGCTCCAGCCGTCCCTGAGCGGCCCGGTGGTCATGTCACTCTCCCGTCTTTCGCGGATGATGCGCATGTGCCGACAGACGTCCTCTTCTTCCCTGTTGTGATGGTTCTACGCGTATCGGGCACTGGACTGATGGGGCACTTGCCCGAACTGTCCGACGACCGCTTCTCAGTTCCCGCTCCGCTGCGTTGCCGAGCAGGAGTTCATGCCTGGGCGCGCATGATTGCCGGCACCTGGCCGTGTTCGACGAGGGCGAGCCGGTCGCCGGAGCCTCCGCCTACCGCCGAATGCCGACCGTACCCGGAGGCATCCTGTACGTGGCAGGGATCGCCTCCGTGGGTGTTGCCCCGACGCATCGCCGCCGCGGCATCCACCTCGATGACGCGCGCCCAGCTGACCGACCTGCACGAGCAGCGGCGTGAGCCGATCGCCGCGCTCCGCCCCCCGAGGCCGTCATCTACGGACGGTATGGCTACGGCCCCGCGACAGCCGGCAACCGGATGCGCTGAGACCGACCTGCCCCGAGGTTCCGCCCCGATACCGACTCCGGCGAAGGTACCGTCCGGCTCAAGCACGCCGTCCAGGCCCGTCCCCTCCTGCAGAACATCGACGAACAGGTCCGCACCGCCTCGGTCGGCCGGCCCGACCGTCAGATGGCCCACTGGGCGGTGCGCCTTGCCGACCATCCGTACCGGCGTGGGACGGTGACCTCGCTCCGGTTCGCTGTGCACCAGGAGCGCGACGGACGTGCCACCGGCTCCCGGACGGGCTCGGCGGCAGTGCCGGGGTAGTGGTCCCATCGCTCGTGGCCGGGGCCGGGTCAGCGCTGCTAGGACGCCGTGTCCGCCCCGCGCTCCGCGCAGTGCGGGCAGCGCTCGCGGCCGTCCCACGCGGACCAGCCGAAGTCGGTCGGGGTGAGGGCGTGGCCCTCCAGCTCCTCGCGGACGGCCTCGCGGTAGGCCCAGACGGCGTCCAGGTAGGGGTGGTAGATGTCGTGGAACGCGGGGGTCGAGATGCCGGCGCCCGCGGCGACCGCCTTTCGGAGGGCGCGGAGGCGTTCGAACATGGTCTGGCCTGCGCCTGCGATCCTGGCGCTGGCGTCGAGGAAGAGGCGCTCGCGCACCTCGTAAATGCGGGCGTCCGTCAGCGCTAGGCGGCTTGCTTCCTCCAGGTCGGTCGCCCCTGCGCCGTTCTGCGCGAGGCGGCGCAGTTCGGTGTGGGCCGCGCCCGCTGCTTCGATGAACTGCGTGTAGACGTCCCGGCGGCGCGCTTGTAGGCCTCGGCGGTGTTCCTGGCGTGTGCGCAGGCGGTCGGCCAGCACCGTGCCCGCTATCGCGATCAGACCGCCGCCCAGTGTGGCGACCAGCGTTCCCCACTCCATACCGTGTCCCCCAGTCGGTGTTCCGGAAGGGCGCGCCCCCCGCGCCGCCCCTTCCCGAAGATCATGCCCGATGGCCAGACCGACCGTGTACGTCTGGAACGCGAACCCGCGCTGGTGGTGCTTCGTACGCCGCAGTGCGATCAGGTCGCGGTCGACGTCACCCAGCAGGTCAGACCGCATCATCAAGGAGCCCGAAGCCTTCCGGGTACCCATGCAGGAACTCCCGCCGCGCGGGGTCGGACTCCGCTTCGGCCATGGTCCCGAGCAGCTCGATCCATTCGTTCCGCTGGCCGCTCGACAGCTTGCTGACCAGGTGGGCGACACCCTCCACGAGCAGTAAGGCAGAACCGACAGAGGTTCTGGCTCAACTTCTGTGAAGCGGCTGCTGAGAGTCAGATGCTTGCAGGCTTCACCCTGCTTTTGCCGATGGTGTCTGCCCGCTCTGTGCCTGCCGGATGCGCTGGACGAGGATGCGGGTGACAGAGTTGAGGATCTTGGCATCGGCAGCTGCTGGACCGTCCGTGTTGATGTTCACGTAAGCGAAAACAGAGTCAAGACGGAGGTTGATCGAAGTGCTGCAATAGTCCTCGCCGATGCAGTAGGAGCCCGTGAACGCTGCATCGATGTCCGGGATCTGAGCGGGTCCGAGCTGGGCACCCGCCATCTGGGACTTCTTCATCGTGTACCTCTCGATGGCGTCAGCTCGGGTCTGGAAGGATTGGACACCGAATCCAACGGTGCCTTCGAGGTCGGTCGCGGCGTAACCCTGTGTTCCCAAGGCCAGCAAGCCCTCCTCAGGGGCAGCCCCCAGGAGACGCAACGTGCCGGATTTCTCCCAGCCCGGAGGCACGTCGCCCAAGTCCGGGAGCACCGCTTTCACTTGTTCCTTGCCCAGGATTCTGGCGGGTTGAGGCGAAGGCGTGCCGTCCCGTGTCGCGCCGGTCTCCCCGGCGCCGCTTCCGGATCCGCACCCGAACAGGGCCACCACCGCCCCCATCAGGCATAGACCCCGAACTGTCCTCTTGGCCCGAAACACTGCTCCCCCTTCGATGGCAAGCGACCGGCCGGACGATCATATGGGCGTGCTGCAAGCGGAGTCACCTCTGTACGTCGCGCCAGGAGGTCGAAGCCTGCGCGACGCGTTGGTGCATCCCTCGCTCCCGCATTCATCCAGGTAGGACTTGCAGTCCGGGCTCGCGGCGTCGGCGAACTGCTTGACGGTGCGGTAGGTCCTCCCGAGCTGCCGCTGGACCGAGCGCCGACTGTGTCCTTCCTCCAGCAAAGACTGAACGGCGGCGTGCCGGTGTCCTCCCGGTCAAGGCGAAGCTGACGAGTCCGTGGCAGGGTCGGCCTCAGGTGTGGTTCGAGGTGCTGTGGGCGCCAGGACATGCAGGCAGCGGCGGTGCTGGGCGACACTCCGTTCGGCGGCCTCGCTCAGGTGGTGCCGGAGATGCCACCGGTCCGCGGCGTGGACCGCCTGTGGGGCTCCTGTCCGGGATACGGAGCCTGGTCGACCCGGGTCCACAGCTTCTACCTGCGGTTCCCGCCGACGTACCGAGCGCCGGACGGAGCGTCGTACCCCAGCTCCGGGTTCGGCGGTTCCGTGCCGGAACGCCATGTGTCCGCGCCGGACCTTCATCGAGCAGATTCCTGGCCTGACCCGCAGGTATGGGCAGGCACCGAGCGGTTGCGCTCGACGTGTCCGTGAGCCGGCGCACGGACTTGCGCGTGTCGACGTGCTGCCCGAGCCGGAAGTGCCGTGCCGCGGGTGGTCGGCAACGATGAGTACGCCACCCGCAAGGGCCGCCCCTACGGCTCGTCCAGCCGGAGCAGTCCGGAGCTGCCCGGAGACGCGCAGCCGTCACTCACAGCGGCCGCAGCGCGGAAGTTGCGCCAGAACCCAATCTCGTGAACAAAGCAGCAGACAAGCACCAACAGGATGCGTCGCGTTCTTCGGACCGCAGTACGGCAGGGCCCTTGCCACGCCTGGTGGTGACATCAAGGCAGCTGAGCGCGAACCGATCTTACGACTGCAGCGCCAATGGCCCGCGCTGGAAGAACAGTTACCCCCAGAGCCCCAGTGCTGCCGTTGCCAAGGCGAACCACCTCCTGCACCGGCCGGCAAGCGCCCGTCTACGCGGTCTTAAACGCTATGGCGGCGGGACCAGACCAACAGACCAAACAAACACAGCACCTGTGACAGCTACCCCCACAGGCCGAGCTCCTGACCCGCGCCTCCTCATGGGCTCAGCGCGGTGAAGCAGGAACCCACCAAGACGGTCGGCAGACCGTGGTAGGAACCCCCGGCCTTCAGGCCGGAGAGTGGCGCCGGTCCGCGTCGACGAAGGCATCGCGGGTATCCGCGAACTCAGCCCAGCAGGAGCGCATCCACCCCGGAGGCCCAATGGACATCGCCCGTTTCGTGCCCACCCTGGCTCTCGCCGCAGCCTTCCTCGTCCTCGCCGTCCTCATCGCCTCCCTATGCCTGCTGAGTGACTACCGGGAGCGCTGGGCGAGAACGCGAGCCACCCGACTCGTCGACCACACACGAGGTGGCAGCAACTCCGGGGGCCTGATGCGGTCCCGCCATGCTTCCGGTCCTGGCACGTCCCGGAACGCATGAGGGCCAGGCCGTACCGTGGCGGCGCTCGCCCGGGTACTTCAGCGGTCCACAGGCCAAGCTTGCTGTGTGTCTATTCGGCGTTACGGGGCACATGGGTGTCACTACTGCAGAAGGGACACCCATGCTGGCCATAGCAGCGGCAGTACTGTTCTTCGTTGCGTTCGTGATCAACGCTGGGGACATCGCGACCAACGATGTCTTCTCACCCACCAACCTCATGCTCATCGGGCTAGGGCTGCTGGCTTTGCACGTGGCCGGCATCGGCAGCGGCTGGGCCGGCCGGGTCCGTAGACGCTGACTCGGCGGTGCGGTGGCGTCGCCACCGCACCCGCTGCGTCCGAGGCGCAGGCCGGACACCGGCCTGCCCGGCCTCGGCGGTCCAGGGACTGGTGCAGGTGCTCCCTCGCGGCTCCTCCATGCCGGCGAGCCGCGAAGGGATCACCGGAGCGGTGAAGCCTGAGGTTACCCATCAGTCTCGTGCCAAGGGTTCGGCGGGCCAGCGCTGTGCCGGCGGTCGATCGGGCCGGGAGTCGACGCCCTCGTGCCATCTAAACTGGTGCTGAGACCGAAGGAGAGCCAGTCCAGGTAAGGCGTACTGGGCGGCCGGACGGAGCTTGAAGAAGAGCGGTAAGCCATGGACCGTATCGCTGCCGTGGACCTGGCCCTGCGGGCCGGCGCGCCTCACACCCTGCTCGAGATCGTGACAGTCGCTTTGACGGAGCTGTACGGAGCTGAGCGGGTGGAGCTGCGACTGGCCGACTACGGTATGCGGTCACTCCAAGCCGTCGAGCGTGTGCCGTGGGCTACCGAACCGGTGTCGGTTCACGACAGTCCGCAAGGCCGCGCCTTCGGATCACAGGAGCCGTACATCCTGCATGAAGGCTCAACGGGCAAGGTCGACGTGCACCTGCCCGTCACCATCCGGGGCGACCGGATGGGCGTTCTCTCGATACGCCTGCCAGAGGACCGCGCCGTAGAGGCCGTGCTGCCCGAAATGCAGCACATCTGTGAGGCACTCGGCCACGAGATCCTGGTTGCCGAGCGCGACACCGACCTCTACGTCCTCGCCAGGCGCGCCGCCCGGCTCACCCTGGCCGCCGAGATGCAATGGCAGCTCCTGCCCGGTCGCGCCTGCTCCCGTACCGAGTTCTCCCTCGGCGCCCATTTGGAACCCGCCTACGCCATCCTCGGAGACAACTACGACTGGTCCGTCTCGGCCGACCATCTGACCCTGACCATCACCAACGGCATGGGGCAGGGAATCGACGCCGCACTCCTGACCAACCTCGCCGTCAACGCACTTCGCAACGCACGACGCGCCGGCCTCGATCTCGCGGGGCAGGCCGCCCTGGCCGACCAAGCCGTTTACGCGCAGTACCAGGGCCGCACCCATGTGTCGGTGCTGCTGCTCCGGTTCGCTCTTGCCACCGGACAGGTCGAGGTGGTCGACGCGGGGTCACCTCGGGGATGGCACATGCGGTCGGGTGCGGTACAGCCGCTCCGCTTCGACGCGCAGTTGCCCCTGGGCATGTGCGAAGACACCGTCTACGTACCGGAGCACTTCACCGTACGAGCCGGTGATCGGCTGCTGTTCGCCAGCGATGGGGTGTATGACGTGCCTTCCTCCACGGGGGAGCGGTATGGACAAAGTGCCCTGGCCCGTTCGCTCACCGCCACACGATTGCTGCCCGCGCCTCAGGTACCAGGCGCCGTACTCCGGGAACTCGCCACGTACCACGGCGAGATGCCCCTGGACGACGACGCACTGGTGGTGTGCCTCGATTGGCACGGCCCTTTGGGCGAAAACCAGCCAAGAGAGCGGACAAACACCCGGCAGTGATCACCATCTGCCCGGATCTCGCAGCACTGCTCCGACAGCGAGGACCACGCCGTACCCCACAGCGATCACCCCTGTACCAGCCGTCGCGACGCACCGGGCTGCCGCGATACTGAAAGTGCGGACGTGCAGGGAGCCGCACCCCCTATCGCATGCGGTGTGCGGGAAGAGCGAGGCTCAGGAACGCCCCGTCTTCCTGCAGCATGAGTCCTTGCCGTGTGAATTCTCCGAGCACGTTCCCGATCTCCTCGACGGTCAGACCGAAGGGCAATGTGTACTTCACCTGAGCAGCGGTGATCGGGCGATCACTGCAGGACCGGTAGATCGCAGCCGATTCGGCGTAGAACGTGTGGATCTCCTTGTTCTCGGGATCACGGAAGTCCTCGGTCTGGACCTGGCCCGGAGAGGACCAGAACACCAGTCACGGCCTGGACGGCTGCTCCCATGCCTCCTGCCACGCCCGCACTTCGTCGGCCAGCGGCACGTAGATGTCGTCCGGCAGTGATTCGGCCATCTCGTAGTCGAAGAGGTAGGCGACACGATCGAGGTCGACCTCCGCGGGACAGACGTACGAGTAGCTCGCCTCAGGACGCACGAAGGTGGCGGCGAACTGTTCCCGGTCCGAGAAGAGGGGTCAAACCTCTCCATCCAGATGCGGCCGGCGCCGGCCGGAGGCGGCAGGTGCCGCAGCTTGCGGATGGTTTCCACCTGCTCTTCGGAGAAGCTCGGCTTCCTCTCCGGGAAACCCCAGAGAATGTTCCACGCCACTTCCAGGCCGTATTGCAGAGCCCAGCGGAGCATGTTGACGTTCTGAGACCGGTGACACCTTTGCGCATGAGCTTCAGGGCCCGGCCGCCCAGGGATTCGATCCCGGGCTGCACCCGCACAAGACCTCCATCGCGGAGGGCCTTCACCTTCTCCCGCGTGAGGTTCGACTTGACCTCGTAGAACAACTCGCAGTCGAATCCGTCCGCCGCCTCGTGGTCGGGCCTCGTAATTGGGGTGTTTGTGTCGGTGGCCGCGTGCGGCCGACTGGCGACCCGGGTGCGGCTGGAGGTTCAGCGGCCTGAGTGCCGGCTCAACAGCCTTGTCGGCTGTCCGGGCTGGAGGGCCCTCGCCCGAGGTGGCAGACGCGCGACCTGTTCTCGCACACCGCGACGGCCCGCCCGAAGGCGGCGCTCCCGGCGGGAGGTCCGCGCCGATGACTACCTCCTTCACTTGGGCTGGACTCCGCAACGCATTCGCCCTGCTGTCTTCGCCGGCCCTGGTCCGGCTGATCACCGAGATCGACGATCCATCACACGAACACAGAGCCGCCCTCGGCGAACTGACGAAGACTCATAAGTGTTGACGGCATTCTGGCTACGCCTTGAAAACGCCGCGATTGTAGCGAAGCGTCCATATGACGAGGGCAACGATGGCCGCGGTTATGACGGCCGTTCCCACGACCGAGCTGGTAGCGGCGAAAATGCCACCGAATCCGGCCACGCCCAGAGCTGCACCTACCGCGAGGCTGGTCTCCTGGAGAGCCGCAGCGCGTGCAACATCCTTGGGTGGAACGCTCCCCAGCAGGTATGCGTCTCCGGATGCCATAGAGACGCCCACGCCCAGACCGATCAAGAAGCTGGCTGGCCACAAGCCGACAAAAGCGGCTATTACGAGGCCCAGAGCGCACGTGGCCAAGCTGGCCTGCAGTATGTGAACCGGGGTGAACCGGGACTGCAGTTTGTGGAAAGCGAATCCTCCGAGCGATACCCACAGTGCCAGAACCGAAACCGGCAGGATGGACAGCAGCGAATCGGCCTCTACGCTGAAGAGGAAAACCGATCCTGTGTAGCACGCAGAACTGACGACCAGTGCGAGTGAACAGGCGCCCAGTCGGGAAAAGCTGAGCATCCGTACATCGATGAGTGGATCCCGAGAGTGGAGTTGTCGCATGCAAAAGACCGCCAGGACGGTGCATCCGGCGACAGTCGCTAGTACTCGCCCGAATGCCGCACCATGACTCTGCAGACCGGCCACGAAGAGCCCGAAGCCAAGAAAAGCCAGGACTGAAGAAGCGACATCGACCTTAGTCGACGAGGCCTGCCCCAAACTGATGTCGCGCAACAGCAGAGTCGCAAGCGCTCCGCACGCCAGAGCGATTGCGGCTGGCAGCCAGAACAGCAGATTGTATGCGCCCATGTCGACGAACGCTCGGCCGATCAGTGGCCCTGCACCAGCTCCGATGCTGTACGTGGTGATCCACAGGGAGTAGCCCAGTGTGCGCTCTGCAGTTTCAGGCAGCCCGCCAATGACCGAGGCAACGCTGGAAACGATCAACGCGTAGCCAAAGCCTTGTATGAACCGAGTTGCTGTCCACGTCGCTGACGAATCCAGCAGGGCAGGACTGGCTCCTGCGATCGCAAACACGAAAAGCCCGGTCGCCAACGTCACGCCAGGGCCCATCCGTGCGCCCAGACGCGACCCGAGAACAACACTCGAGGCAAGGGCAATCGTGTATCCGTCGATGAACCACAGGCGCCACGAATCGGTCAGTACGGACAGGTCGTAGGCGATGGAGTTGAACAGCGTGGAGTCCACACCGCCGAGGAACATGGGGATTAAGAGCAGAGGGAAAAGAATCTTCTTTGACACGGTGGTGGACCGCGCTGGAACAAGGACAGTTCCGGCCATGGCAGACCTCGTCTCAGTTGGCTTTCTGTGGCGATTGCAGGAGGAGCAGGATCACTGCAATGAAGCCCGGCGGGACCGTCAACTCCACCGTTGTCTTCTACCTCCGACCCTGGTGTGGTGTGCGCGAGCCGCACAGCGCTGGTGACCGCTCCGTGCCGGGTGGCCGCAGCTGACGGTCGGGCACTCAACACTGACCTTGGAGGGCGCCATGAAATCTCCGAGTCGATATGGAACCAGCTAAGACGGTTCTATCAGGCCTGCGCTTCTGGGGGCAACTGGCCAAGCTGGTTCCAAGCTCGTTCCTCGGGTTCCGTCTGGGTATCGTGCCAACGAGTGGCTTCACGGCGGGCCCTGACGCAGCGTTTGCGACGAGGGCGCTACAGGCATTCCTGTGCCGTCCCGACCCGGGTTTACCGGGCACCCGACCAGCGTCTGCCGACCTCACGCTGGTGCGGGCACGGGAATCGCCGCCGGCGGCGATCCGGACGATCGACAGCAGCGAGCCCGACCAGGATCACGAAGGCCCGGCCCAAGCCTGTACGGCGTCGGCAAGGCGGAGTGCGCGCATGGCCAGGACCTCAATGGCCTCGCTTATGCAGCGGCACACGATGGCGACCTCGATACCGAACCCGCGCTGAACCGAGCGCAGGTGTCACCACACCGCGGGTGGGCCAGCACCAGCAAGGCCTGGGCCACCCGCGGTCAGCCGCCACCCGGCAACAGCCGATCCCCCCTCGGTTCAGCGCCAGTCGATCGGCGAGAGGCCGCAGGTGTGCGCTGGACAGCTCGATCAGCGACGGGCCGACGAGCACGCGAAGCCCTGGTAAGCACGGGTGACCTTGGTCGTGACCCCAGCTACCAGGAGCTTCGTCGTCCCGCAGAACCAGCCGACCCCACACGCGGCTCGCACCGGCAGGTCGTAGACGGCCTCTTGCGTAGCGGCGTACGGAAACGCCAGAGGCGCGCGACAGCGAGGAGGGCTCTGGCCTTGCCCAGCACCCTCGATATCCGGTGCCAACTCCAAGGGGTGCAGCGGCAAGAGCTCAGATGATGCGCCGTGCGTCACGCTCCAACCGGGAACGCTGGTGCTGATGGTCCGAGCTTGCCGACTACATGACGGACGTGGACGGAAACTCGCGGTTGCTGAGGTGCTGCGGACGCGGCCTGGGCGCGGCGTACGGTGCTCCCAGCGTGTTCTCCACGCTGTTGTACACAATGAAGATGTTCGAGCGCGCGAAGGGTGAGAGGTTTCCGTTGGAACCGTGGAGCAGGTTCGAGTCGAACATCACCGCGGACCCGGCAGGACCCGTGATCTGCTCGATTCCATGCTCGTCGGCCATTCGCGTCAGGTGCTTCCGATCCGGGGAGCCGACACTGGGGCTGGCCACACGGAGCGACTCCTTGTGGTAGTCCAGCGGTGTCGCCCCGATCGTAGGGATGAACACCTTGTGAGTACCAGGCATAACCATGAGCGGGCCGTTGAACGGGTGATTCTCGGTCAGTGAAATTGAGACACTGAACGCGCGCGGTCGGGGCATGCCATCTTCAGAGTGCCAAGTTTCGAAGTCGGAGTGCCAGTGGAATGGAGCACCGCCGAAACCAGGCTTGTAGTTGACTCGGCTCTGGTGAATGTACACCTCCGAGTCGAGGACCTGCCGGGCGATGTCGGTGAGCCGAGGGGACCGAAGCAGTTCGGCAAAGATTTCGCTGACCTTCTCGACCTCGAAAACGGACCGAACCTGGTCAGACTCCGGTTCCAGGATTACGCGCTCACTCGCGCGCAGCACCGGATCCTCGCTAAAGACGCTGCAGTTCGGCGAGGTATATCTGCACCTCCTGCTCAGACAGCAGGTCGTCGAGGACCAGGTAGCCACTGGACTCAAACTGATTCAACTGCTTGCTGTCGAGCGGGCCCGGAGCCCCTCCCCACACTGTCGGATCGGTCCGCGGCTGAGGAACGGACTCACCAATGACTCGGGTTGGATACAGGTCGGGGCGCCGAGTGATAGTCATATGCTGGTCTCCTTTGCAGGGGAGTGACGGTTTGGTTTGCCCATGCCGGGGCTTAACCCTTGAGCCCGCAATACGAGATGCTGGACGATCCAAGTCTTTCCTTGCTCACAGCTCGCTGGTTCGTTCTCCAGCCCTCTAAACTCTGCAAGCTTCCACGCGGCAAAGGAAGAGGTAATGGGTGTCCTGAATCGGCCTTGACCTAATCCGGACCGCAGTCGGACTGGTGCCTCCAACGCGCAGGGCGAGAACTGCCGGCACGTCGCAGGCGCCGTTCAGCCAGTTGAGGCTATACAGCACCAGCGTGCTCCCGGAAACGCTCTGCGCGGTGACTGAGCGCTCTCACGAGCGGCCACTGATCGAGTGAGGGGCAGCGGGAAGCCTGCAACGCACGAGGCTCCTGTGCTGTTGTGAGAGGTACCTGAAGTCGCAACTCGGCCTCATGAGTGTGTCGTTAGTTCCCAGTCCTGCCGCACTCGATCTGTCTCAGAACTCGTCATCCGGCCCATCGTCCCCCGAGAGGGTGGCCGTCGCCGCAAGCTGCCGCCCTGCCAACGCGCTCTTGCCGGCATGGTGGAGCTGCTCCCGATGACACCCGCGCCCAGCTGGCCGACGGCTTCGGAATTTCAGTGGGGGGCTACTCCTGAAGCGTGTTGCCGAAGGCCGTGGTCAGGGCATTCCTTCTGTATGGGTGGGGTGCTGAGGGTCGAGCCGTTGTGGGTGGAGACGTTCACCGGGCTGCGGATGCGGCAGTTCGAGCGGCTGGTGAAGGTGGTCCGGGAACGGGGCGGGAACGGGCCTGGCGGCGGGCGGCCGTGGTGCCTGCCGCTGGCTGACCGGGTGCTGCTCGTGGCGGTGTACTACCGCACGAATCTCACCATGCGGCAGCTCGCGCCGCTGTTCGGCGTCTCGCCGGCGACGGTATGCCGGGTGATCCAGCGTCTGCGGCCTCTTCTTGCAATTGAGCCGGCCGCCCGGCCCGGCAACGCGGTCGAGCGGTTGTGGATCGTGGACGGCACCCTGATCCCGCGACCGGAAGGTTGGCGCTTCGTCACGCAACTACAGATTTTCGGCAACGTGCAGGTCATCATCGACGCCGACACCAAACTCGTCATCGCCGCGGCCAGGCCGGTCCCGGGCACGACCGCGGACGCGAAGGCATGGCGGGACTCCGGACTGGCGCAGGCGTGTCAGGGCGTGACCGTGCTGGGCGACGGGGCCTACATCAACACCGGACTCGTCGTCCCCCACCGCAAACGCCCCGGCCGGGACCTGCTGCCCGGCGAGGAAGAAGACAACACCCTTCTCGTCGCGGCGTCAAAACTGTTGTACGTCCGCGGGCAACGATCGCGGCCGTTCTGGGTGACGGCACCCGGCTGTATGTGACCCAGTCGGTGACGGTCGCGTCGGCTACTGCCACAAACGCCGCCGCTACGCAGTGGACGAGCAGGTCGTGGCCAGCCGGTCCTGACAGTTGCCGTGGGCTCTCGTCGTCAGGGCCGGCGTGCTCACGATCCCACCGCGGCAATCATCCGGATCTGCGAGCGCCAGGGCGTACCCCTGCTGGCCGGCCGCGCCTGCACCGGTATCTGAGGTCCTGGCGTGGTGCGCGGAGCTCAGTGCTGGTGGCGACTACCTCGCGCTGGGGTGTGCGGCCCGGCCCCTTGGCGCCCAACGCTGACCTTGGACGAGGGTCATGAGATCTGCGAGCCGCCGTGGAACCGACCATGATGGTTCTAGTGCTTGCCCTCCAAATGACAACCGGCTAAGGTGGTTCCATGTCCGTCAAGCATTTCCCTGAGTTCCGTCTTGGCAAAGTTCTAGCGACCAGCTTCACGGCGACTCTGACGGAGCGTTGCGGCGAACCGGTGGAGCGTATTCCTGTCCCTCACCGGCTCGTGGACTGGTTGGCAATCAATGGGCTCGTGGTCGACTCCTGCAGCGATTCTCAGCTCGACCACGCTCGAGAACTGCGTGAATCAATTCACGCAGCCGCTACCGCCGTCGCAAACCAAACTCTTCCTCCCCCTTCAGCTGTCCAAGTCATCAATGACTGCAGTACTGGCGGTCTGGCCTCGGTAATCTTGTCGTCCGAGGGCAGCCAGGAGTGGCGGCTGGGTTCCGCTTCCGTCGAAGACGCGCTCAGTGTGATCGCCGCCGATGCGATCAGCATCATCTCGGGAGAACGCGAAGGGAAGATGGACCTGTGCGCATCGCCAACATGCCGAGCCGCGTTCTTCGACACCAGCCGAGGCGCCACGCGTAGATGGTGCGAGATGAATACCTGTGGGAATCGCGAGAAAAAGGCGCGCTTCCTCGCTAACAAGCGCCAAAACTCAAGCCTCGCCAGCTGAACACCATCCCTCATGCGCCGGCGCTTCAGCGGCGAGGACCGCACGATCGTGTTGGGCTGAGGTAATGCTGTCCACCAGGCCAGCGCCGGACTGGCCACAGTGGTCCGCGGCACGGCCGCCACTTACACCCCGTGTATGACCGCCGCGAGCGGGTAGCCGCGCCGATGTCGCTCACCACGACCGCGTCTAGGAGTTGTCGTCAAAGTGTTAGGCCCACATCAGGATCGATGCGAGGGTGACGGCTGCTTTTTAGGAGTGGGCGGTCTTGTCGTAGCGGGTGGCGATGCCTCGCCACTGCTTGAGGCGGTTGAAGCACCGTTCCACGACGTTGCGGTGCTTGTAGACCTCCTTGTCGAAGGCCGGAGGGCGGCCGCCGAGGCTGCTCTTGCGGGCTCGGTTGCGCACCTGGTCGGCCCGTTCGGGGATGGTGTGCCTGATGCCGCGGCGCCGCGGCCAGGTGCGGATCGCCTTCGAGCTGTAGCCCTTGTCGCCGATGACGTGATCGGGCCTGGTCCGAGACCGGCCCAGTCCACTCCGGGGAACCCGGATGGCGTCCATCACCGTGGTGAACTGGGTGCAGTCGTTGGTGTTGCCGCCGGTCAGGACGAACGCGAGCGGGCGGCCGATCGCGTCGCAGGCGAGGTGGATCTTGCTGGTCAGGCCGCCTCGGGACCGGCCGAGAGCCGGGCTCTGGTGCCCCCTTTTCGGGCCCCGGCGGCGTGCTGGTGGGCGCGGACGATGGTGGAGTCGACCGACACCAGCCAGTCGATGTCGCCCGCGGCGTCCGCCTTGGCCTGCGCGGCCCGCAGCATCCGGTCGAACGTGCCGTCCGCCGCCCAGCGGCGGAAGCGGGTGTGGAGGCTGGTCCACGGGCCGTACCGCTCGGGAACGTCCCGCCAGGGGACGCCGGTGCGGAACTTCCACACGATCCCGTTCAGGATTATCCGGTCGTCCAGCCGGGGCCGCCCCAGCGCAGGCCGGGGCAGCAACGGGCGTATGAGGTCCCACTCGGCATCGGACAGTTCATGGCGACGTATCACCGCACCATGATCCACGAATCAAGATCACTTTGACGACAGGCTCTAGGGCTCGGTCTCCTCGCCCTTACGGCTGGCCTGACCTTGCCATGGGCCTTTGACTCCGACGCGGCGGGTCACTGGCTCGCAGCTATCGTGGGTCTCTTGTAGGAAGGCGACGCGTCTTCGCCGCCGACGGGACCGCGGCCATTGGCCGTCCCGCTGCCAGTCTGCTGTTCTGGCCACTGCCCTGTGCCGCCATGTCCGCCGGTTCGGCCGTGCCGGTACGGGCCGGGCCCATTGGCCGGCCGTGGTCCCGCCCGGACGGAGCGGGGGCTGTGGCCCTCAAGTGCTGGCGACCTCGCCTGCATGCCGTGCCGCTGTCGGCGGTCCGGCCGTGAGCCGCTGCCCGGCGTTGTCCCGTCGCCCTGTCGTGGCCCTTTGCTGGCGCCGGGTTGCTCGGCGGTGGCCGTCCTGGCACCGTGCTGGCGCTGCCGTCTGAAGCCGAGCACCACCCTCACCAAATTAGAACGAAAGCCCGAATGTGGGTGGATTGTCAGTGCCTCCCTCTAACCTCGTCCCGACATCGTGACGCTTCGCCAATTTGGAGGTAGCAATGGCAGTTGAGCGGCACTGGCTGGACGTTCCGTATGCGGACAAGGAAGCCGCCAAGAAGGGCGGGGCCGGCTGGGACGCGACCGTGAAACGCTGGTATGCGCCCCACCCGGACATGCCCGGACTCCAGCGGTGGGCAGCAGCCCCGGACGTGCCGGACCTCCTGCCCGGCGAGGACCGGACACTGGGCAACGGCCTGTTCGTCGACCTGGTGCCCAGCACCTGCTGGTTCACCAACGTCCGCTCCTGCGTCGACAAGAAGGACTGGGAACGTCTCCGCCGGATGATCAACCGCCGGGCAGGGCAGCGCTGTGAGGCCTGCGGGGCGGCAGAGGACCGCGACGCCAAGCGGTGGCTGGAAGCCCACGAGCGCTGGACCTTCGACGACACCACCCGAGTGCAGACCCTCAAGCGGCTGATCTGCCTGTGCACCGACTGTCACACCGTCACGCATTTCGGCTACGCCCAGGTTCGCGGCATCGAAGCACAGGCTTTCACCCACCTGATCAAGGTGACCAAGATGACCGACTCCCAGGCCCGCCAGCACGTCCGAGACGCCTTCGGCCTGTGGCAGAAGCGCTCGTCCACCACCTGGGATCTGGACCTGGGCATCCTCACCAATGCCGGGATCGCCCTCGCACCGCCGCCTGGAGCGAAGGAACGAGCAGGCGTTGCGGTAAACACCCTCCGCTCTGGCGGAAAACCGGCGGTGCCGCAGCAGTCCGGCTCCGACTCGGTCATCCGCCGCATGCCGGGGCGCCGGTAGGAAGAAGGCGGCCCGCGCAGAACACGCGGGCCCGCCTCTGTGGCTGCGGCTGTAGGACGGGAGACGACCGATGGTGCCTGCTGAACGGTCGGAGCTCACGTCGTGCCGGGACTCGCGTTCTCCGCGCGGAGCAATCGGAGCCCCACGGCTCGGTGCTCGTTCCCTCGTCAGAAAGCCGCTCCCGCGCCCTCCTGCCGCCGCTGAGCCGCCCGGATGTCCGTCTGCTGGCCCCGGCCCGTCCTGACCTGCCACGCCGCACTGCCGCCGTGCTGTGTCCGGTCAGCAGCGAACGCGATCACCGCCCGTACATCGAGCGGAGCTTGAATCGGAAGGCACAACTGTCGGCCCATCAGACGGGCCGTTCCCTCAGGCGCCGAGTTCTCGACCGCCCGGCGTCCGCCGGGTGGTCGTGGGCTGGTTCGTCCGGGTAACTGGGCGCTACGCTCATGCACATGGGGACGAAGGGCAAGGGGAGCAGGACGAGCACAGCCCCGTTATGGTGTGCCTTGTTTCTCGCTGTGAGTGCCGTGACCACGGCCTGTTCCGGAGGCGGGGGAGACGCGACCGGGGACGACAAGTATTCCGGTCCTCCACGCGAGGTGTTGCAGGCACTTCCGGACATCGACCCACCGCTGGACTTCGAAGCGGACGGTACACCCCTCGGTACGTACAGTCCGGTCAGCGACCTCGGCCTCGATTACGTCGTCGATGACACCGCGATCTACTACCTGACCGACGACACCAAGCTCGTCTCCTACGACCTCGCCACGGGCAGACAACGCCTGTCGGCCTCCTTCGGCTCTGACGACGACCTGTCTCTGCCCGCTGTCTCGGACGGGCGCGTGTTCGTCGCCTACCTGGCCAAGGTCAGGGGTACCGGCACCCAGGCCGACCGGTACATGCTTCGCGTCCAGGCACTGGACGCGAAGAGGGGGAAGACCTTGTGGACGACCAACATCGCGAAGAAGTACTCCGACGACCTGGAAGCACAGTCCGGCTCCGGCATGCAGGTCTTCGCCGCCGACGCGAAGCACATCGTCGTCACGGCGTCCCTCGGTCTGGATACGTACACGGCAGTACTGACAGCCGAGGACGGCAAGACCCTGTGGGAGGACCCGTCGTTCGTCCCCGTTGCCTTCGACGGGCAGGTCGTGGCAGGACAGGAGGCAAGCGCACAGGAGTACGGGGTGCAGCCGGAGGGCCGGGCGGTGGCCGACGGCAGCAGACTGTGGAAGCTGCCCGCCGCGGTCCCCGGCGAGGAGGAACTGGCCAGTTGGGGCACAGTCGGCGGCGTGCAGGAGACCGACAGCACGCACCAGTCCTACCTCGCGGTGGACATCGACGAGCCGAGTGCGGTCGATCCGCCGCCGCACGTCCTTCTCTACCGTGTCGCAGACGGCAAGTTGTTCCTCGGTCTGGACGGCGATATCCCCCGAGCAAGCGATCCCGGGGTCTGCCGTCACGACGGCCAGCGCACCATCGTCTGCGGCACGGACCGAGTGGCGGTCGCCTACGACGATCGGTCCGGCAAGAAACTGTGGAAGCTACCGGACAAGGCAGCCGGCCGCGTCGCGCCCGAGGTCACGGCGGTGCGTCACGGGATCGTCTACGGCAGTACCGACAACGGCGCCGTGGCCCTGGACGCGCGTACGGGTCAAGACAAGGCGACGGACCTCGCTATCGCGCCCGAGTACGTCGGCCGGGGTTTCGGTATCGCTCCGAAGGGCGAGAGCGGCGATGACCAATTGGAGCTGTACCTCCACCCGGCGACCGACTGACCGGCCTTGATGCGGAGGTTCGTGAGGAACTCCGCGACACGAGCGCCCTCCTGCTCGGCGACATGCTCGTGGTCCGCCAGCTGGACGGAGCGATCGATCCGGAAGCGTGGCCGATGCCCGTGCTGGCCACGCTCGTCGTGCGGGCTGCCCGCGAAACAAGTACGCGCCCGGTCCATGCCTGCTGGACTTGGAGGTCAGCGACGGTGCCGTGGAGATCAGCGTCTGGGACAGCGATCCCGCCCTGCCGGTGCCCCAGGAAGCTGATCCGAACCGGGTCGGCAAGCACGGCTTGGAGATCGTCATGGCCGTGTGCCGCAGCTTCGAGATCCGCCGCGAGCCGGTCGGCAAGAGGATCCGGGTCACCATCGTGCTGGCCGACGACCCCGGCGGACACCCTGCAGGCCGTCTGCTGTAGCCGGTTGCGCCTGGCTCACCTACGGGCGGCTCTGGCAGGACGCCGCTGTGCACCGTTGATCGCGGAATCATCCGGCCTGTCCGATTTAAAGCACAGCCAGCCTGTTCTGGGGCCAGCGGTCCCGGGCCGGCTCGTGACCGCCCAGTCCTGCTCGTGTCTGCCCGGGTGCGATGTGCCGGGGTTGGTGTCAGTGGAGTGGTGTCAGTGACGGCATGTCAGGCCG